>CAJXTM010000380.1 GCA_913061385.1 uncultured Rhodopirellula sp.
TCGTCGGCAGCGTCAGATGTGTATAAGAGACAGACTTTCGGCCCCTCAAGAATTCAGCCAGATTTTCCTGCCGAGTTAATCTTGCCACCACCCAGCGATGCAACACGACGCAATGCCAGCCGTTTTGTCGAGTCACAAGTCGAGCCTGAACTTCCTTTACCTCTCGTGCTCGGTCGCCCCAAGATATTGCGATTGGCTGACACGCCAACGCGAATCTACATCCCCGATGATGATACCATTCGAACCGAAGTCATTGATCAGGAAACTGGTCGCGAGCTTGCCGTGACCGGAGTACGTCCCGGCACCACGACGCTGATGCTCTGGTTCAACGACGAAGATGCACCCAGCGGGCAATCAGTCGTAAGCTATCTGGTTCGCGTTTATGCAGACCCCTTATTGAAACGTCCCGTCGGTGAGTTGGAAGTGGAACTGAACAAGACATTTCCCAACAGCTTGGTCCAACTTGATGAGATTGCAGATCGGCTAATCGTACGTGGTCAAGCGTCTGACGTGATCGAGATGTCGCAAATTATGCAAGTGCTCGTCGGAGCGCGCGGAGTTCGGCCTGGTCTCACACGAGCACAGATACCTCCAACCGTGGGTACAGCGTTTAACTTCGCTGCTGTCGATGAAACGCTTGAATCTGAGGAAACAGCTGCCGAACGTCGACGGGTGATAGACCCACTCGCCTTAGCCCAAGCTGGCATCATCAATCAAATGAAAGTCGTTGGTGAGCAGCAGGTCATGCTGAAAGTCACGGTTGCCGAAGTCAACCGCAGCGCGGCTCGAAGCATCGGTCTCAACTTTGGCGTTGATAATGCGAATGGTCTAACGGTATTCCGATCGTTGACAGGTGGCTTAGCCGGAGGAACCAGCACTGGTGCAAATCAGGGCGGCACCAACATTCTTGCCTCTCTCGACATGGGGCAAGTTCGCTTGGCCATCGATGCACTCCGCAAAATGAACCTTTCACGAACCCTCGCTGAACCGAACTTGGTCGCAATGAACGGTCAGTCGGCTGATTTTAGGGCCGGTGGCCAATTCCCGATCCCTATCATTAGTTCGGGTGGTGGTGTCGGAAACAATCTGCAAGGTGTTTCATTCGTGCCCTTTGGCGTTTCGCTGGAGTTCACACCCTTTCTTCAAGATCGTGACGTCATACGCTTGCAAATGAATGCCTCTGTCAGCACGCGTGACGAGTCACTTGGTACCAGTATTGGCGGTGGAGGAGGAGGCACATCTGTCGCGGGATTGAACAGCCGCGATTTCTCAACCACGGTGCAATTGCGTAGTGGGCAAACGATTGCAGTCGCAGGACTATTGCAAACCAACTATGGAGCCAGCACCGACCGCATACCATTCTGGGGCGACCTCCCGTTCATTGGTGCCACGGGGGGTGCGAATCGCACCAGTAGTGGCGAGCAAGAATTAGTTATTCTCGTCACCCCCCACCTCGTTGCCCCGGTCGATGCGTGTGCCCCTTTGGCGGTCCCAGGAGACGATGTTCACGAACCAACGGACATCGAATTCTTCCTTGCGAATCGACTGGAAAGTCGGCGATCCAAGGACTACCGAGCTTCGGTCCGAACCGATTTTGCGAGACAGAAGCGTGCCGAGCACTGCTGTCCTGAAATTTTTATGATTGGAGATATTGGCCCCACTGATCGTTGCTGTCCCCAATCAACTCACACTCCACACACTGCAATTTCGACCAATCCGCAACCAGCGACGCCAGCAACCTCGGCCCATACAGCCAGGTTCACCGACTTGATTGAGTCAAGCGAGCAAGCGACAGCGGATCAAAACACATCGCTACGCCGAATGATCAAGCGAGGCCCCAATGTTAATTAAAATTACCATCGCAAGTTTCACCAAAAGTTGTCTTGCTGTTGCCCTGATCACGACTTGGGGTTGTGCCTCACGAGGCGGTATCTTCGGAGTTGATCGCTGTGCGGATATCCCTGCGGGCGCAATTCCTGAGCCGGCTGGCGCCAAGGTTTGCGACTGGCAAACCGCTCAGGTCGCGAACGCGGAAGCTGACCAGACCGTTTTCTACAAGTGTGACTTCGTCGGAAACAGTGCCAAAATTGCACCCGAGTCGCTCAATCGCATCGCTCGATCCGCAGGTAGCGGTCTGGCGACGAATCAGCCTTCCATCATCGAGCCTTCGGGTGATGAAACACTCGATGCTGCGAGAGTTACCGCTGTCAGTCTCCAACTAGCCTCCTACGGATTCACTGACCCAGTCGTAACGGTGGCGATTCCGGCAGCACTCGGCATGCAAGGCATTCGCGCTGAACGCATTGCTGACGGACTTGGTAATTTCGGCAACGGATCGTCCGGAAACGGCAGGGGTGGCTACCAACCCATGGGTATGGGCATGGGTGGTTCATTTGGAAATACAATACCCGGAGCAAGCTATTGATGACCACTCATCTACTGTGCAGAATGCACATGATCATTCTGCCTCTGGTTCTACTCTTACCGCTTTCGCTTGGGTGCGGCAGCATTCGAAAAGACAAGAGACAAGATTTTCTGAAGCCGTTTGCGTCTGTTGCTCCCTCAGGTGAGAGAGGGCATTCGCAAACGATCCCCAGCGATTACACGCTGTGTGTCGAAACCGCGAAAACAGTTGCGGCTCTAGGACATGCCGAAGAAGCGATCAAACTGTACGAACACGCCGAAACGTTAGATTCGGCAGCTCCGTCACTCGATTCGCAACTGGCACCACTTTACGCTAGCCTTGGGGATTACTTCGCTGCTATCGCGCGGTACCAACTCTGCACAGCTCAATCTCCCGACGATGTCGAACTGTGCAATAACTTTGCGTGGACATTGATGGAGGCGGGGCAATTCAAACAAGCAATTGCCGAAGCAAATCGTGGATTACAAATTAACAACCACCACACGCGACTTCAAGCAACCCTCGCGATGATTCACTATCAACAAGGAGATGATGCAAAAGCTCTCCAAGGATTTGAAAGAGCACACGGGCCGATTGCTGCACACCACAACCTTTCACTTCTTGACATTGATTCTGGTAATCTTGAGTCAGCGAAAGATCACCTGCAGATCGCAAGACAATCGCCTGAAACGAACGGTCAGGCCGAGGTGATGTTGACCGCACTCGAGGCACAGACATCTACACATTAAACGGTATCTTTCCAATCAATGCAGAGATCGGTCGACGGTGCTAGGACACGATTCGGCTAGGTACACGCGAGCCTTCAACAACAAAGGCCGCATTGGCTCAATACTCTTCTGAACCAGAGCCAATTCACCACCCTGTTTGAGTCAGGTCTTGGCATACGCCAGCACCGTGACATTCAACGACGCGAGATTTTCGTTCCGCTGAAAATACTCAGCACACTCCGTGCTCCCGACATTCCATCGGAGCGTTTACTCGAATGTGCAGGTCTACCGAGCAAGATGGCGGATAGCTTGATCTGTTTACTTCTCTCGCTCGCAGCACCCCGAAAGCTTCAATTCACTGCATTTACGCCAACCAAGGCCCTGGGATCTCGCTGATTTGATAGGGCCACACCAAGTGCCGCCCCTTCTTTGTGCCATCTTTCCCGTAGCTTGGAATTAATTGAAGCACACCCACCCGTGTGTTCAGCAGGCGATATTAAACACTTCTTTCATTGCTGGGTTCATTCTAAGTTCATTGCCATCATCATCTTACTGACGGCCACAGTCGGTGCACGGAACTCAAACCAGATGCTGGACATTTACACAGTCTATTTACATGAACACGGAATAACACAACCACAATCAACTGCAAACCCTTCAGACAGTCGTTGGCACACCCGATCGCTCGACAGGATTGAGCCAGCAAGCAGGAATACAACATCCGTTGCTCGTGCCTGTGGAAGATTTGATACGAAAAACGCGACTCCGCCTCTCTTCTTTCGCTTCTGCTGATGTCTCCTGCAATCTAAACCCCGGCACAATTCGCTGGTTCACCAAAAGACATCCCTAAGACCACAAATCGGATGAGTGTTTGGGCCTTTTGCATCGGCTCCCTGAGTATCGGTGACGTTGAATACACTCATTGGGTGCGTATGTTCTTGCAGTGCATTTACCTCAGCACGTGAAGAGAATGTACTAATACCAAATTAGCATTTTGGTTTTCTGTAAGAAATCGGCCGTTTGAGGTCACTAATTAGGTAGAAACAATCCGTTAAGCGAAGCAAGCGATGAAACCAACCGAACAGCAGCGTATTTTCGAAGAATGGCTTGGCCTGCACAGTGGCCTGCTATTCAAAGTTGTACGTGCCTATGCATTCAACTCTCACGATCAAGACGATCTCTTTCAAGAAATAACAGCACAGCTTTGGAATTCCGTTCCGGGCTACCGCGGCGACTCTGCTCTCCCAACCTGGATCTATCGCGTCGCACTTTACTCTGCTATTGGATGGTCAAAAAAAGAGACTCGCCACCGTGAAAAACATCAGTTGAGCATTGCTGACGAGCGTCTACTGTTGCAAAAACCAAGTCCAATGAACCCCCAACTTGAGTGGCTGTACGAACAAATATCCCAACTTGATGAGATTGATCGTTCACTGACGCTGATGATGCTTGACGGTTTTAGCTACCGGGAAATCGGAGACGCGATGGGCATCTCACAGACCCACGTTGGGGTGAAATTGAACCGCATCAAAAAACGACTCACGGACCTGTCCACAAAGGAAGACAAGCATGGAATTTGAAGACCTCCAGGTGATCTGGAATACACAACACGACGAACCTTTGTACGGAGTGAATGAAGAGGGTTTACACAACACCCTGCGAAACAAAAGCAAGCAATTTCGGAGGGTGATCTTTTTGCAGCATTTCCAGACTTTCTGCGGTTGCACCATCGCTATCACCTCCATCGTTGGCCTGTTTCTTCTCAACGCATCTGGCGTGCTGGGAAACATTGGCTCGTCGCGAGCTTTGTACGGATGGGAGATCGCTGCATTGCTGGTTGCCCTGCTCTGCTGGTTGCAATTTGGACTGTCCGTTTATCTCGGGAATCGACAACAAAGAAATCGAGAGAAATATGACACGACATCGCTTCTTGATGATCTCGAACCTGTCTCTTATACACATCTGACGCTGCCGA
>CAJXTM010000381.1 GCA_913061385.1 uncultured Rhodopirellula sp.
CCCCACGGTCCGAGGTTGCAGCAACGAAGGAATCGAGCCTCAAGTCCGTGTCGTCATGACTATCCGGACCATGACAAACGAAACACTTGTTCGACAATACAGGCAGCACCTCGCGGGCAAAATCCACCCGAACCTCAGCTGTCTCGACTGCTCTGGTAACACCTGACAGCACAGAAAACAAACTAAGAAACGCGAGCAACAGCATTCTGCTGGATTGCAAAATCGCCTGCAAAACGTGATCCGTCAATTTGGTTGTCACGGCGGGGACTATAATTCGGGGCTAGAACTTCATTTCGGTGACAATGACCGTGATCTGATTGTACAGGATAAAGAAAGCCATTCTGCGACTCGAGCAACGCTACGCTGGCATTTTCAGCCTGTCCCTTGAGGTACGTGTCCGATGAGGTACGACACGTCCATTTGTGATGGCGGGTGTTACGAAAAAGCACTTTGATCGGCCCAATCGCTACCCCTTCACAGGTAAGCACCGGACAGATCGCCGCCGATGGCCAAAAATTACGCTTTAGCCCAATGACTTGGTCACCCAACTGTCCTACCATGGAAACTTGTTAGCCGAGAAACGTGGATGCGGTACGGTCTAAAGGTCAGCTATTCGCAAAGCAGCGTTCGATCGTCTGTGTTTGACGTCAGACTCTGGAAATGCCGACTTGGGATTTTTTCCCGTTTGTTCAAGCCACAGTGCCGGATGATTAGAACGCGACCTCAAATTCACGCGGATCTCGCTTCACCAGACGCGTCGGAAAGTATTGCTTTACCAGCACCCCAGCCGAACATAACCCCACGTCAGTAAAACCCAGAAGACTTCCCCGCAGCAGAGAGTTCTCATTCTGACGACGGTCTTCCGGACCAAGACGCAGATAAGCAACGCAGATAAGCAACGCAGATAAGCAACCTAGACACACGAAACAAACGCACAAACCTCCTCAGCCGAATGACTGAGATGTGATACCACCCTATCGAACTGGGTCGAACGAGAGTCGAATGAGCAACGAAATCATGAGTCAAGCAGCGTCCGAAAAACTGAATATCAGCCACTCGAGTCTAACCGAACTGGGCCGTGAAAATTCGATCCTCGATTTTGCGGACGCATTCGCAGGTCGTCACATAGGCCCAACCGACGCCGACATTTCAACCATGCTTCACTCGCTTGGTTTCGAAAATATCGACGCACTCACCGACGCTACGATCCCAAAGGACATCCGTCTCGAGCACGAGATAGACATTCCAAGCCCACGGGGTGAACGTGAATTTCTGAATGGACTGGCAACCATAGCCTCGAAAAACAAAGTTTACCGATCTTGCATTGGGATGGGCTACACCGGAACAGTGACCCCGCCTGTCATCCTCCGCAATGTAATGGAAAACCCAGGATGGTACACGCAGTACACACCCTACCAGGCTGAAATTGCCCAGGGACGATTGGAGGCATTGTTAAACTTCCAAACCATGATCTCTGATCTGACCGCACTCCCGCTGGCCGGTGCAAGCTTGCTCGATGAGGCAACCGCTGCCGCGGAGGCAATGACCATGTGCAGCGCCGTTGCTGGTCACCGAAAGAAGGGGTTCTTCGCGAGTGATACGTGCCATCCACAAACGCTTGCCCTGCTGCAGACCCGGGCGTCGGGACTGGGCATTGACTTAACCATCGGCTCCACAAACGAGGTTGACTTTTCCTACGGCGAAGGAGGTCTCTGCGGAATCCTACTGCAATACCCTACCACCGACGGGCAAATTCACGACTACACCGAACTGGCGACATCCGCCAAAGCGAATAAGTGCATGACCGTTGTGGCAGCAGACCTACTGTCGCTAACGCTGCTAAAGCCACCCGGTGAATGGGGAGCCGACGTCTGCGTTGGCAATGCGCAACGTTTCGGAGTCCCCATGGGCTTGGGTGGCCCACACGCTGCATTTATCGCCACGGAACAAAAACATGCTCGAAAATTGCCAGGGCGAATCATTGGCATCTCAAAAGACTCCCACGGAAATCCTGCCCTACGAATGGCAATGCAGACGAGAGAGCAACACATAAGACGCGACAAAGCAACCAGTAACATTTGCACCGCACAGGCACTGCTGGCAATCATTAATTCTTTTTACGGTGTCTACCACGGTCCCGAGGGACTGCGGGCGATCGCGCGACGGACTCAGGCGTTCACCTGTGCCTTGATTCGTGGCTTGGCTCGCCTGGGACACCACACCATGAGCTCCGGTCCGGTTTTTGACACAGTTCGAATTCGACTCGGTAAGGGTCGCGCTCACGCCGCACGTCAAGTTGCCGATGCGGCTCGCGAACGCGGTATCAATCTCCGGGAATATTCAGATGGAACCCTCGGCGTTACCTTGGATGAGACTGCCGATCGTAGTTTGATTGCTGACCTGTTAGCGGCTTTCAACTTTGGGCATTTCACAGGGTTTGATGTCGACCAACTGCTCGCCGAGGCTCAGGACGCTGGCACTCTGGAACTGGACACATTCGAGCGAACAAGCGTTTTCATGACCCATGACGTATTCAATTCACACCACAGTGAAACTGAATTGCTGCGTTACATCTTCAAACTGATGAGCCGCGATCTCTCACTGGCGCATTCCATGATCCCGCTTGGATCGTGCACCATGAAGCTGAATGCAACCAGCGAGATGATACCCGTCACATGGCCTGAATTCGCCAACATTCATCCTTTTGCTCCGGATACGCAATGGCGCGGTTACACACAAATTTTCCGCGAGCTAGAAGCGTGGCTTTGTGAAGTGACTGGTTTTGCTGCCGTCAGCTTGCAACCCAACGCCGGTGCGCAAGGTGAGTACGCGGGTTTGCTCGTAATTCGCGCCTACCATGAACACATGGCACGCATCGAAAACCGTGAGAATGTGCGTAACGTGTGCCTGATCCCAACCTCGGCACACGGCACTAACCCTGCATCAGCGGTGATGGCAGGAATGAAAGTAGTCGCAATCAAATGCGACGAACGTGGTGACATTGACATGAATGATCTTCGTGACAAAGCCACCACACACGCCGGGCAACTGTCTGCGTTGATGATCACCTATCCATCGACCCACGGTGTATTTGAGTCGACCATCCGCGAAGTCTGCGACATCATCCACGATCATGGCGGACAGGTGTACATGGATGGTGCGAACATGAACGCACAAGTTGGCTTGACCAGCCCAGGCCGATGTGGGGCCGATGTGTGTCATCTGAACCTGCACAAAACATTCTGCATTCCCCACGGTGGAGGCGGCCCAGGAATGGGTCCCATCGGCGTCGCCCCCCAGCTTGTACCGTTTCTGCCAGAGCATCCAGTCGAGCGTCCAGATACCGCGGGCGAGTTTGCAATTGGCCCGGTATCGGCAGCGCCCTACGGTAGCCCCAGCATCCTTACCATCAGCTATGTCTACATTGGACTGATGGGTGGAACCGGCCTGAAACTGGCTACTCAGGTGGCAATTCTAAATGCCAACTACATGGCCAAACGCCTTCAAGACAAATTCGATATTCTGTATACCGACACCCAAGGCTATATCGCTCACGAATTCATTGTTGATTGCCGCGATTTCGAGAAAACAGCCGGAGTCAGTATCGAAGACATCGCCAAGAGATTGATCGATTATGGTTTCCATGGACCTACCATGTCCTGGCCTGTCCCTGGCACGCTCATGATTGAACCGACTGAGAGTGAATCCAAAGCAGAGCTTGATCGTTTCTGCGATGCACTGCTGTCGATCAGAGGCGAGATCCAAGCCATCGAAAGCGGGGAGCTTGCACGCGATGACAATCCGCTGATCAATGCTCCTCACACCATGCAAGAAATTGGCAGCGATGATTGGACTCATCCCTACTCAAGGTCACAAGCAGCATGGCCAGCTAGTTGGTTGCGGGACACAAAATTCTGGCCATCTGTTGGGCGTATCGACAACACTTACGGTGATCGAAACTTGATCTGTAGCTGCCCACCAATGAGCGACTACGGCGACACCGAAGAATAGTCAGCAGTCCGTTGATTTGGAATTCACCATTGACAGTCGATTGCCACCATCGCCAGCGACGCAACACGCTTGGATCGCATAGACAATCGTGGCGCGTCGCGGTGACTCGATGCCCGCTAGCCACTGAAGTTGCAAAACACCTTGAACGTGAAGCAGACAGCATTGGGTGTAGGGTATTGCTCCTGGCTCTCTGGCCCACAGCAGAAGCTGATCTCGACCCGGGACACTGATCTCGACCTTGGGCACTGCTTTGCCACCCCAATATCATCCAAACCAGCTCAAGTACTCTTTGAACCTGCCAGTCACCGGTCACTCGAACGGAACGGTGCTGACGGAACGGTGCTGACGGAACGGTGCTGACTGAACGATGCAGCCACCGATGCTCATTGGCACTCACGGGCGTGGCTTCACTTTGAGATCACTCTCACCGAAAACCGATTGACGTCTTACTTTTCCTGCTGCTTCTTTTTGTTTTTACTTCGCTTCTTACTAAGGAACTCGTACATATTGAAGCGTTCAGGAAATGCAACTTCATTTGCGGTCGCCCATGTTTCCCACATTTTCACCATCTCATCTCTTTTGGCCCGTTTGTTTCCACTGAGATCTCGCAATTCGGTACGATCGTCTTCAATGTCATACAGTTCCCACGGTTTCTTGTACTCCCGCACAAGTTTCCACTTGCCCCACCGCATGGCGGCATTTCCCTCGTGTTCCCAATAGATAGGTTCAGTGTGAATGGGATTGTGGCTGCCGGAAAGGCTCGCCAACATTGATTCGCCAACGCATTTTGGTAGGTCCTTCGGATATTCTGCCCCGGACAATTCGACGCAGGTCGCCATGATATCCGGCAAATAGGCAGCCTGCCGCACGAACCCTCCTCGCTGGACGTCCCGCATCCCGGCCGGCCAAGAGGCAATCATCGGAGTACACGCCCCGCCCTCATGTACAAAATGTTTGTAAAGCCGAAACGGTGTGTTGCAAGCGTTAGCCCAGGCCTTTCCCAGTCGCACCCCTGCCACAGTCTCCAACGGAGGATCTTTGACCCTGTCTCTTATACACATCTCCGAGCCCACGAGACCGAGGCTGATCTC
>CAJXTM010000382.1 GCA_913061385.1 uncultured Rhodopirellula sp.
CTACGTTTTCACCAGAGAGACCATCAAGAGTTTCAACAACGAATCGGACATCCCCGGAATGTGTCTTGGCCCATCGGGTCATCAACTGGAACCGTCAGCAATTCATCACAGTGTGGACACTCGACTTCCGTGGAGCCCGTGACGGCTCCCGGAAAGCAGAGTTCGTAGTTGATGAGGTCGTCGAAGAGGGACATTAGTCTTTCTCGCCCCAATCACCGCCACGGAACACACGGCTTGAGGCTGGAAGGATTGTTGGCTTACGAACTTTTACGGGCCGCGTTCCGAAATCGCCAACTCTTAACTTTCAAGACTACTCCGCGAGTAGGCTCAAAAGCGACTCATCGAGGGTCTTAAGTGACTCAGTGCCCATTGACTCGTATTCTGCATCAACCACTGGGGTGCTGCTGACGTAATTGTCAGCCTCGGGTGACGGCGTGAATATTCGTGATGGGGAGTTTGGGGTTTGAGTGAGTTGCTCAGACGCTTGATTAGCAGTTGATAATGGTGCTAGATCACGACTCCATTCTTGAATTGCTGCATCGGTCAGTTCACCCTCTCCAGAACTGTTACCCGTCCGTGCTAGCTCATTGATCACGAGGAGCGCGTCTAATGCTGTTCCTCGATCATCCCCATTGGTGTCGTAATAAACACCAGGCCACTCACTGAGCTCGCTTGGAGACTTCAGTTGGTTTGTATTCAGATCTACAAAGCTACCGCGTGAAAGTTCGTTGATGATGGTCAACGCGTCTAAAACTGACGTCTTTCCGTCATTATTTATGTCATGAGGGCTGACAAAGTTCTTCCACCGACTGCCGGCGATGTCAATGCGATTAGCACCGTCAGTGGTCGATTGAATCAGGACATTGCCCTTCATGAATGCATGGTCGGTGAACCAAGATGTTTCTGAACGAAATCCATGCTGGGGTGTCACTTGTGCTTTGAACTTCGAGCCGCGGATATTCAGGGCAGTATCATGCCAGTCGCTGATCTCAAAATTCGCTTGTTCAGATACCAAGACGTGTAATTCGTCTACCGTGTCAAAGACTGTTTCAAGGCTGATGGAGTGAGAATCAACGATCTCTTCAAGCCGAAGACCATTGTCAAACGACGGCAGTTCAATGCTATCGAATGTTCCGGTGAACTCATTCAAAGATTTGAGGATCTCAAACATTGCACCGGGACGTGGCTGATAGCCATCGATCAGTTTGGCAACAAGTTTTCCATCAAGAAAAGCCGAGGTGTGTTCAATCTTGTCGTGACCTGAACCCGGCAAATAGCCACCCAACTCGATCTCAACGGTATTGCGGTCACTGTAGACCAGATCACCGTTCACTGAGAGCGTGGGACTGAAACCTGGAGTGAACGTGCCATCAAGGACAACATTCGTCATCGTACCGACACCCTTGACCGTCGCCGTAAGGGTGATGGGCTCTTCCGATGAGTTGCCCGCAATGCTGCCGTTGTTGAGCAGGATACTGGTGGTCTCACCGTTGGTTGTATCGACCGTGCCGTAGCCTTCAAGATTGCCAGTGAAAGGAACCGTCAAACCGTGCTTAGCCAACAGTGTGCCCGTCTGGGATTCACTCCCCAGTGTGGTTAGCTCACCCAACGTCGCTCGGTTGCTGTCGTTAATCGTCACGGCATGGACGCCAGTCTCAAGTCGCCCATCGGTTCGAAAACCGTCAGAACTTTGGTAAGTACCAATCTCAAGATTACCGGTTGCTCTGATCAACGATCCAGTAACACCGCCAAATGGCCCATCCACAATGCCTGCACCAATCAATGACTTCCCTGCGTCCAACGCGATGGGTGCGGTGGAAGTAAGACTACCCCCTGAAAGACCAGTGTATGCCGGAAGATTAAGCGGTTGCTGAGTTGAAAAATCGAATGAATCGGTTAGCACTTCAAGGTAAGGGTCTGAAATTTCGACACGATCTAGATTGGTAACCGACAGTGCATTGGTATTCGTGAAGTCATACGTTTCAAGGAGATGCGTGAGATCCTTGATTTCAAAGATCAGATCGCCATCGATGACTGGATCAGATGCAAGCCAACCCCAATGGTCGGTGCTTCCATCAACGATCAATCGATCGTGGGAGTTGCCGCCGGAATACTTGTAGGTTTTGGTGGATTGATTGCTTGATGAATCTATCGGTGTCAAACGCTCGAAACGTATCTGACTCGAGTTCTCCGGAGCACCGATTATGTTGACGTTCATCGGTACGAGATCAAGAGGGATGTTCAGCAGAGTCTGATCGGTCACATGGTCCTGCATGACCAATTTGTCATCGAGGTGCGCGAGCGTCACATCATGATCACGTCCAGGCGCGAGAGTGACCGCAAGAGCACCATCAGCGACGCCGCTTAGGATTGTCACGGTTGCAGTTGAAGTGCTTCCACCGTCGTCCAATGTGTAATCAAACGTGTCAATTCCAGAGAACCAACTGCTAGGTCGCGTGTATTTCAGCGTATCTCCATCAATCGTGATAGTACCTCCGGACGATGATGTCGACTGGGGAATAACAGCGACCGTTGCGTTTGTTTCTCCATTTCCAAGCTGGTCGTTGGATAGAAGCTCGGCTTTTGTGAAGCTAAACAATCCTTCGGTATTAAGCTCGCTGATGAAGAAATCATCCTCAGCGGTACTTGGTGAGGATGTTACTGTAAGTGCGACAGTATCCGTGGCGACTGAAAATGCTGTCCCTGAAGTATTTACTTCCGACTGGCCATTGGAGTATCCACCGCTTCGGTCCCACGCCTTGAAAGTGAGTGCGCCAGCCAAATCACCGGAGAAATCATCTGCAGATTCAAAGTACATCCGTGTCTTCTCGTCAGCATGCAGAACTTGAGCACTAGACTCGCTGGTCAGTCCCACTATTTGCCAAGCTTGTCCGCTGTTAGTCGAGTACCACAGACTGCCCGAGGGAACATCTACTCCAATGATTGCGATCCCCGCGGGGTCACCATCGATGTCACTAAAGTTGGAGAGAGGTCCGTTCTGGTCGATCAGCGAGGAAACCAGAGTACCGGTCGCTAACGCGGGAGCACCGCTGTCCTCCACAATATCTGGCAATGCGAGAGTCGCGGCAGGATCCAGGCTAGGCGGATCGTTGACTGAATTCACGTCAAGAACAAACGTTCGCTGATTCGAGACATCATTCTCTGCATCACGAGATTCGATGACCACCTCCGTTGATCCATGGAAGTTGGCCGCAGGGTGAGCATGAATGGTGTTGTCACCACGCAAAGCGAATGACTCGCTCTGGGAGTCCATGCCGATTGTGATGTTAAAACCTGGGTCAATTGAGCCGAGGTTCACGATCCTGAACTCAATCTTTGACGCATCCGAATCAATGTCACTGACGAACAGACCAAGATCTGTCCCATTGCCGTGAATAGCATTGTCTTCTAACACCTCGAGAGGTGGCAGTGATGCCAGAACTGGCGCATCGTTGATTGTATTGACTAAAATCGCGCGAGTATAGCTTGTTGATGTGTCGTCACCCCCGCCAGTTGTACCGCCGTCATCCTGTAGCGTGATCACAATCTCGGCAGTTCCATAGGCATCGTCAGCTGGAGTGAATGTCAAAGTGCCGGAGGTATCGATTGCGGGCTGAACACTGAACAGGGTATTCTGATCATTCGTGACCGTGAACGAAAGTGTCTGCGAGATTTCATCGGCTGCACCCTCATTGATGTCAGTTGCCCAGTCGCTGACAATCTGTGCTCCTGAATCCTCATTAACGGTTTGATCACCACCAGGCACGAATGTTGGCTCGTCATTGACTGGATTGACGACGACATCAAAGGTTCGGCTAAACGACGCGTTGTCAGCAGTGGTTGCCAGGTCATTGTCCAGACCTGCATCTTCTACGGTCACGGTGATCGTGGATGGTCCAGATTGATCAGCGACAGGCGTGAAGGCAAGACTGCCGGTCGCATTGGCACTGGTGTAGGTAACTGTGGGGTCGGCAATCAGCCCAGTGTTATCACTGGTTGTCGTGACCCTGAGCGATTGAGACTCAAGTGGGCCAGCACCGATCCCGGCAAGGTTGATGGTCTGCTCTGCCGCATCTTCGTCAATCGTCAGATCACTGATCGCATCGAGTGTCGGATCATCGTTGACAGGAGTCACAACGACATCGAAGGTGCGACTAAAGGTGGCATTGTCCGCGGTGGTTGCCAAATCGTTGTCTAGTCCGGCGTCCTCAACCGTGACTGTGATGGTGGCTGTGCCGTGTTGATCAGCGACAGGCGCTAAATCCAACGAGCCAGTTGGGTTTGCACTGGTGTAGGTAACGGTGGGGTCGGCAATCAGCCCAGTGTTATCACTGGTTGCTGTCACCCTGAGCGATTGAGACTCATTCGGACCAGAACCGATGCCAGCGAGATTGATGATCTGCTGCCCCGCATCTTCATCAATCGTCAGATCACTGATCGCATCGAGCGTCGGATCGTCGTTGACGGGAGTCACAACGATATCGAAGGTGCGAGTAAAGGTGGCATTGTCCGCGGTGGTAGCCAAATCATTGTCTAGTCCCGCATCTTCAACAGTAACGGTGATGGTCGCTGTGCCGTATTGATCTGCGATTGGTTTGAAGGCCAACGAGCCAGTCGGATTAGCACTGGTATAGGAGACAGTAGGGTCAGGAATTAGGCCTGTATTACCGCTAATGGCCGTGACCTTGAGAGTCTGTGCCTCATCAGCGCCTGCTGTAATACCAGCCAGATTCACCGTTTGTGCAGCAGCATCTTCATCGATGGTCAGGTTGTCGAGGGAATCTAGTGTTGGATCGTCATTGACTGGATTGACGACGATATCAAACGTTCGACTAAACGTTGCGTTGTCAACAGTGGTTGCCAGGTCGTTATCGAGTCCGGCATCTTCGACCGTCACCGTGATGGTGGCAGTGCCGCTTTTATCAGCGACCGGGGTGAAGGCCAACGAGCCAGTTGGATTCGCACTGGTGTAGGTAACGGTAGGATCTAGGGTCAGGCCTGTGTTGTCACTGGTTGCTGTCACCCTGAGCGATTGAGACTCAAGCGGACCAGCAGCTGTCTCTTATACACATCTGACGCTGCCGACGACCTCCTTACGTG
>CAJXTM010000383.1 GCA_913061385.1 uncultured Rhodopirellula sp.
TCAGATGTGTATAAGAGACAGATGCTGCACCATACATGCTTCGTTTGGCAGAGCGTTTTCTACAATTGGGGACTCGAGTTTTTCGAATGGACATGCGGGGTTGTGGGGCAGCACGGCCATTGGCACGTAATTTGGCGCATGCTGGACGCAGTGATGATGTCGTTGCAGCGCTGGATGTGATTGCTAATAAATCAGCAGACGGGCCGATCCTGGCGATCGGTGTTTCTCTGGGGGCGGGGCAATTACTAAGGGCAGTGGGACGAATCGGACGTGGCGATTCAAAAAAACCAGCTTGGTTTGAGCGTTTGGAACGCATTGCAGTGGTTGCACCCCCCTTGGATTTGAGGCGGTGCAGCATCAACCTGCAACGGTTGTGGTTACGACCCTACAATTACTATTTTATCCGAGCCCTTTTGGAAAGCGTTCCGCCCGGTGTCCGTGAACGTGCGGAGTTTCAGAACGCGATCATTCAGAGACGACCTAGGACTTTGTGGGAGTTGGACGACCGTATTACAGCACCGCTAAGTGGCTTCGATGGAGCGCGCGATTATTATGATCAAGCCTCCGCCTGCAGGGTGGCAAACTTCAATCCGGTGCCCACTCTTGTTTTGACCGCAGCGGATGATCCCATTGTCCCAGTGGGCTGTTTTGCCGACGATCCCGGGTTATGGCCATCATCCACGCGATTGATCATCACACCAACCGGTGGTCACATGGGATTCTTGGATCGCCGTCGAAAATGTTGGATTGACGAGGCAGTATTATCTTGGTTTTCGAGCTGATCGCCGCGTCCGTTTGACATGATTTTCAGCCGACCCGTTACTTGGTTGTCCAGATTGGATCGGGCACCATTTCGTCGGCGACGGCTGATCCCTGATCATTACGGCCGCTGCCAGCCAGGCCGCTGATGATTTCGACGGTCATGTCATCGTCGCACGTGATTTGACAGCTCAGTCTGACACCTGGGTCCGAAATTTCCCGGACGGCCAACGTATCCTTCTCAGCCTGCGTGATTCTGTTCGGTTCTCCGGCCAAGAAATTGACGCGACAGGAGGTGCATTTTGACTGACCGCCACAGGCATGAAGCTGGTCTGTGCCAGCATCTTCCACCAGTGCTTTTACAAGCCGTTTTCCCGGCTCGATCTCAAACTCACCTAATCCTTGGACGGTTAACTTCGGCATGTGATCAGGCTCCGGGAACAGTTGATGTGGATTTGTTTTGAATGAATCGCACCCTCGAAATTTGTCGAATGTGCAGTGCTGCTTTGGCCCGGCACGCTTTGCAACCGGGAATGCTTCTATCTGTGAGCAAGGATAGTGTCAGCGGTAACCATCGTGCAAGCGATCTGTTTTGCAGCGGGCTGCGAAATCAGGGTTCATTGGATGAGGCAGGTGGCTCGCGGGGCTCGTCATCAGTTTCAAAATCCGTGATTCCTGCCAGAGTCTGCAGGGTTTTGAAGCGTAGACGCATGAGTTCGACTTTCTTTTGTGCGGCAGTCACCGCAAATTTGTTTTCTGCGAGGCCCCGAGAAGTAGTCCGTCCCTTGGCGATAAGGCGTTGTTGCATCTCGAAATATTTGCTGGTACGCAGAAGTTCTCTCTCTGCTGCGATGATGTCGAGTTCGCAAAAAATCATACTTTCTTTTTGAAGTGCCAAGGCAATTGCAAGCTGGCTTTCAGCGCGGGTGACTGCCAATCGTCCCGTTGCGATCTGGACCTGAGTTGGCTTGGACGGGAGGCTGCGAATTTCAATGTTTTGAGCGATTGCTAGAGCGAGCGCGGCTTTTGCTTCGGCCGTCGTGAGTGCGGGATAGGAATGCGTCGATAGAAGCTGTCTTTCAAGCTTTGATATTCTTGATTCAAGCTGCGTAGCGGTGGCGTCCATGCGGAGGATCTCTGATTGTCGTTGGACAGTCTCGCCTCCGATTCTGTTCTGTAAGATTGTCTGACTCTGGAGGGTGTTTTCTGCTGCAGCATTGATCTGCCCGTAGCTTGCAGTGGTGTGAGACCCAAGAAATACCCAGATTGATAGTCCGGTGAAAAAAATTGTCACCTGATGTTGCTTATGAGCAGGTCGCATGTTCTTGCCGCCTTTTGGGGGTGTCGATTGAGGAAAAACCATTGGAGCAGATTCGAGCGAGGCATCCATGATGTTGGCAGTGGCTACGTTATAATGTTGGTTTTAACCTACATGCAGCTCGCAAAGCCTAGGTGTGATTCATGGATCGTCGGCAATTTTCCATAACGACCGCGTCTTTTCTTGGTGCCGCGGGCAACTCTTCAGGAGAGGCAGCGGAAAATAGGATCAAGCCGTGGCGTGTTGGTGTCATCGGACACACAGGACGCGGTGATTATGGGCATGGGCTTGATACGGTGTGGCGTCATTTTCCCCGCGTTAAAGTGACGGCCATTGCTGATGCAAATTCAGACGGGCTTACCCGTGAACTGGGGAAACTTGGCTTGAACGCGGCAAGCGGATATTTAGATTATCGAATCATGCTGAAGAAAGTGCAGCCGGAGATCGTTGCGATTTGCCCCAGGCACCTTGATCAGCATTGCGACATGATCCTTGCGGCTATGAACGCGGGTGCAAAAGGGATTTACGTAGAGAAACCTTTTGTACAGACACCCCAGCAATTGGATGAGGTTGTGAAGGCATGTCAAATGAATGGGACCAAGCTAGCGGTGGCACATCGAAACCGATATCACCCTGTTTTGCAGACGATTGATCAGCTGATTGCCAAGGGGGAAATAGGCCGCCTGCTTGAGATCCGGGGGCGTGGGAAGGGAGATCGTCGTGGTGGAGCCGAGGATCTTTGGGTTCTTGGTTCCCATGTTCTGAATTTGATGGCCTATTTTGGTGGGGCACCGAAAACCTGTTCTGCAAGGCTGTACCGCGAGGGAAGTTTGGTCGTGAAAGAAGATCGCGTGATTGGTGGTGAGGGACTTGGTTGGTTGGCGGGAGATGAGCTGCATGCAACTTACCGATTCGCGAAAGGAATCACTGGGTATTTCGATTCAATTGCCAACGATGGCACCCAGAACTTTGGATTTGGACTCAGTCTGATTGGCAGCAAGGGGGTCATTCAAATTTGGTGCGACGATTCGCCGCTCGCAAGACTTGTACCCGGGAATCCATTCAAGCCAGCCGAATCGAGCCAGCAGGCACTGCCGATTTCTTCAGCGGGCGTGGGACAGGTTGAGCCGATTGAGGGCTTGCATCAAAAGATTCACCAGCATGTCCTGCCGGTCGAGGATTTGTTGGATGCCATGGATAAGGACCGCGAACCAATTTGCGGGCTTCAGGATGCCGGAGCGACAGTTGAAATGGTCTGTGGCGTTTTTGAGTCCCACCGACTGGGGCGAACGGTCGAGTTGCCATTGGTCGAAAGAGAGCATCCACTATCAAAATTTGGCTGAAGTGATTGTTTTTTTCGATTCTGTCCGTGTGAAGATCTTGCCTGAATCACCGGCTCGAACCTCAACGCGGTAGCTGTGGGGGACCGCTTTTTCCAGTCGGGAATTATTCCCCACATCTTCGCGGAAAAACAGAGTCGTGGTAGACTTCAGGATTACCCCCTCGATGCAATGCCGTTGCGCTTTTGTCATAGGTGCCCGCGTCCACGGACCGGGTGATGAGGGAGAGCAGGAGGCATTATGCGGTCTCCGGGATTCTTACAGGCAGTGGATAGCACAGTATGGATTTGATGTCCGACGACGCGATTGGTGCTCTCGGTCTTCTGGTTGCAGAGGCTGCGGAAAAACTGGTCGACTCTCACGATGAGTCGCTTGATAAACGGGCGGCGATGATGATCGTCGATTCCCCGACGTTCAACAATGAAGACGGACGCATGCAATTTGCGTTCAAGGTGAAAGGCAACCGTCAGCAGCCAATCCCTGCTTCCATTGAGGTGATGCCTGAGCCGCAGGGTGAGGATGAAGACTTTGACTACTCTCCTCTGAGTGTCTCGCTCAATGCGACGCCGCTGTGTACCTGTGAACAATTTAAATCTGGGCAAAGGTGTCCGCATACACTTGCCATTTCCTGGTGGTTGCAAGAGCAGTTAGGACGCCGCTCGATCAATGAGGTGTTTGAGTTCCTTGGTGAACTTGAGGTAGATGCTGTGGCGGCTGGTCGGCAATTGGTCGGTGAGTTGTTGGGTTTGGCGGGCGACGCGAATCAGCCACGTGAGACTGAGGAAACAAGGTTGCAGTGGCGTATTGGTTTGTCCAGTTCTCGTTACTATTGTCCGATCTCGATTACGCCGTATGAACAGCGACCCCGGAAAAATGGTAAGGGTTGGACAAAGGGAAAAGAAGTTCGAAGTTTTGATTTGCTGAGACGCGATTTCTCCACTAACCCACTGGATGGGAAAATTGCTGCTTTGGTAGCCAACCCCAGTTACTCGTTCGACGATGAGCATTTTGGTGAGTTCCAGGCGATCAATGCATTGGCGGGACATGCGGTTGTTGCGTGGGACGATGCAAAAGCGACCACTCTTTCGGTGCATTCAGCGGAACTTGTGCTCACGCTGGAGCCCGTTGAATTTGAAGAGGCAGTCAAACAGACCAAGCAAACAGAGCAACAAGACGAGATAGAAAGAAAAACTCTCTTTCGACCAAGGATTCACGTCAACGGCATCAATGTCAATCTTGCAGAATGCAAGACAGTTCTTGGGCATGCCAGCCCAGTGGAACCGGTGGTGGTGGTTGCTGATCAGAAGCATCACCGTTTGATTGCCTGCACATTACGCGATCCAAGAGCTGTGAAATTGATTCAGCACTTGTTGCGCAGTGATTTCAGCGAGGTGCTGTTGGATAGTGAAGCTGCTGCAAAATTTTCGGTAGGAAGTAGCACGGTCGACTCGATGATTCGTGTGGATCTGCCGGCGGAATTAGCAGGACCGATTCTGCCAGTCGATGCAGAACTGGTATTTGAATTGCGGCCAAGACTTGGCGCAGGGTTGCGTATCGCATTGATGATGCACGAAGATCGTTTCAGAGAATTGCTTGTTCCCGGGCAAAAACCAGATACTGTTTCCTGTTTGCTTGAATCAGGTCCTGTACGTTCTGTCTCTTATACACATCTCCGAGCCCA
>CAJXTM010000384.1 GCA_913061385.1 uncultured Rhodopirellula sp.
AGATCAGCCTCGGTCTCGTGGGCTCGGAGATGTGTATAAGAGACAGGTTTGGTTGACGAGACCAGTCTGGTTGACCGTTTGCTGTCGCGTCTTTTGATGCGTGAGGGGCGTCGTGTTGAGGCCAAAGTGCTTTTGCGGCGTCTGTGTCGTGCTGGTAATGTGGAAGAGATGGATCTACGGTCGTTGTTGTCGTTGGCGTGTCCTCTGCCTGGTGATGCGGTGACAGATGCGTTTGAGCCGATCGGTTTAGAGGGAACAGTCCGACACGCGATCAGTAAGGGCGAAGTAGCTGCCGCAGGTGAGATGCTTCAGCGTGCCTTGGATGAAACACCAGCCAGTGTGACATCCGCCGAATATGCATTGCGGGGGCGATTGCTTGTGCTTCTGGAACAGTTTGATCGACTGCCCGAGTGGATCAAGAGTGCACCAGATGGGAGTGAAGAATATTCAGATTATTGGTTTGCGATTGGTGTTGATCAGTTGCAGCGGTCAGATTTTTCGGCAGCCGTTGACAGTTTGGGCCGGGCGGTAATCCGGGATGAGACCGATTCCCGTGCCTACCGAGTGTTGGGCGATGCTTTGCTGGGGCTCGGGAAGCCTGAGCAGGCTCAAGTTGCGACTGAGAGAGCCGGTTTAATTGAGCAGACGGTAAGTCTCGGCGATCAGATGGCCAGCAACCAACAACGCGATGTGGGGCAAATCAGTGTCCTGATCGATTTGCTGGAAAGGTTGCAGCGACCATTGGAGGCGCTTGGGTGGCGTGGGATTCAGGTTGCTTATGGACGGGCAAACTCCATGTTGGATGATGCTCAGGCGCGTGACGTCCTCAAAATGATCAATCAGAACCGCATCGCACAGTTGGAAAAATCTGATCCCGCAGCCAAACGGCTTTTTGTGATTTGTGGAATCGATTTACTGCATGAGTCCAATTGAGTCGGCAACTGCTTTTGGCTAGGCAGGATCAGTTTCAGCTGGGCGCAGCAACGGCCAGCAGTGTCAGTTTGCTTTCCCTTTGGCTTCCATTTTTCCCCATGTGTCACGAAGCGTGACGATCCGATTGAAGACCTGTTTGCCGTCTGGATCACTATCCTTATCGACGACAAAATAACCCAGACGTTCGAATTGGACTCGGTCCCCGATGCTATGCTCTCCCAAGGCCGGTTCGCCATATCCAGTGATGACCTTCAGTGATTCACTGTTCAGATAATCAATAAATGTTTTACCTTCTTCAGGAGCTGCCGGGTTCTCGCATGTGAAGAGCCGGTCGTATAGCCTCACCTCGAATTCTTTCGCATGTTCCGCGCTTACCCAGTGGATCGTACCTTTGACCTTGCGACCTGAGGTGTCGGAACCACTCTTGGTTTCAGGGTCATAAGTGCAAAGGATTTCAATGACGTTTCCATCAGCATCTTTCACAACGTCGTGACAGTCGACGATGAAACCGGCACGCAACCGAACCGCGCCTCCCTTTTTGAGACGAAAGAATTTTCGCGGTGCTGCTTCGCGAAAATCTTCGCGTTCGATGAGCAGATTACCTGACATTGGGATCTCTCGTCTTCCCGCCGTGGGCTCTCCAGGATTATTGACTGCTTCATTGACTTCTACATGACGGTCGGGCCAATTGGTGATGGTCAGTTTGATGGGGTCAAGAACAGCCATTCTCCGCGGTGCCACACGATTGAGGTGCTCGCGGATACAGCTCTCGAGCCGGATAATGTCGATGGTGCTGTTGAACTTGGCAACACCGACATCCGAGCAGAAATTTCGAATTGATTCAGGGGTATAGCCACGGCGACGGTATCCCGACAGTGTCGGCATTCGCGGGTCATCCCATCCGTTGACGTAGTTCTCTTTCACCAATTTCAGCATGAAACGCTTGCCAATCATCAGTGTGCTGAGTTTCAGTTTGGCGAATTCCATTTGTCGAGGATGATGAATCCCGAGTTTTTCACAGAACCAATCGTAAAGCGGGCGGTGATTTTCAAATTCAAGTGTGCAAATCGAGAAGGTAATGCCCTCGATCGAGTCACTCTGACCGTGTGTCCAGTCGTAAGTTGGATAGATGCACCATTTGTCGCCAGTACGATGATGCGTCGCTCGAAGAATGCGGTACATCACGGGATCACGGAGATTGATATTGGGTGACGCCATGTCAATCTTGGCACGTAATGACTTGCTGCCATCCTCGAATTCTCCGTCGCGCATTCGACGAAATAAACCTAGGTTTTCCGCGACACTTCGGTCGCGGAATGGGCTGTTCTTACCAGGTTCAGTCAAGGTGCCTCGGTACTCACGAGTTTCTTCGCTGGATAGATCACAGACGTAGGCGTCGCCTGATTCAATTAGTTTTTCAGACCAAGCGTAGAGTTGTTCGAAGTAGTCACTGGCGAAGTGCAAGCTGTCCCATTCAAAACCCAACCATCGAATATCTTCCATGATTGAATCGACGTATTCGGTTTCCTCTTTGGCAGGATTGGTATCATCGAATCGCAGGTTGCAGGTGCCTTGGTTTTTCTCTGCGAGGCCAAAGTTGAGGCAGATGCTTTTCGCATGCCCAATATGGAGATAACCATTCGGCTCGGGGGGAAATCGGGTCTGAACATTGGCAAAGCGACCAGAAGCTAGATCAGCCTCAATTGCTTGCTCGATGAAGTTCTTGGATTCCCGCTTTTCGTTTGATTCGCTCATTTCAATCACTCCTGAGACGCCCGCTGTTAGCGGCAAATAATCACCAATGCCCGGTTCCTCAACATTGAGTTACCAAAGCACCGATGGCGGCGAATTCAGCGAAATGACACATGCCGCGATCGGTAGGTTACCGAATCGGGAGGAAACTTCGTAGTGACCTCGATTTGAGCGGATGACCGCGAGTACTCACGGTGCCGCTGTAAGTGTCTCGACTGAATCGTCAGATTCTGAGGAGGGCGTTGATGAATCGGGCGTTTCGAGTGACCGAATGAAGTTAATCAGGTGCCAGACATCTTCAGAATCGAATTGCCCATCAACGAAGGTGGCCGCCGGCATGGGAGTCCCATCGATTCCCTGCATGATGCGACGATACAGATCCTTCGAGTCGGATCCGCCGCGAAACAATCCTTCGGCAAAATTTCTCGGGATGATGTTCACCGGCGGGAGAGCTCCACGCGCCATTAGGGGAATCAGATCCTCGCGATTCTCTGGTTTCAGGTCGACTCGAATTGTCCAATCTTTCGTCCAGTCGTCGTAGTCAGTGGTTTGCCCATTCCCCAGTCCTTTTTCTCCATGGCATTTGCTGCAGGATGCGATTTTTCCCACAAACAACTCTTGCCCACGTTTGACCGAAGCTGCGAATTCCTCAGCCTGATCACCGCTTTTCAGGGTTGCAACATCAGCTGCATTTTCGGCCAGAGGAAAATTTGCTGGTGGATCTGGGATCTCCAATACGGCATCTGCCCCGTCGAGCCATGATTCGGCAATTTCTGCAGCGTACTCCTCGGCGTACTCCCAATCTTCTTGATAACGTTCGTAAAGTTTAAGGTTTGACTTCATTTCGTCGGTTAGAGCCTCATCTTCTTTGTCGCCTTTTTCCTCCAGCGATGCCATGAAATTGTCCTCCGAAACGACGCGGTTTCCAAAGTCCGAATTGATCAGCCTTTCACCATCTTCGAGGATCTGCTCGAGAATCCCCATATCTACTTGCTGGCGTTCGTGCTCGCCTCGTAACGAGAGGTACATGACGTAGTCAACAATTGCTTGAATTTCTTTCTCAGTGATCTCGCTGATTTTTAGAGGGGCTTCGTGGTCTTGCTTGCGACGAAAGTTCTCTGTTTCTAAGAGCTTTGCTGCGGGAAGCATGTTGGTACCTGCAATACCATTACGAACCAGTCGGGCCAAATCTTCTCTGGTTGGCTTATCGCCTCTGGGAGTGGATTTAAATTTGAAAATTCCCATCCGATAGTCGCGGGGATAAGGCATTTGTGCAGAGGCATCTTTGCCTCGCCCATTCCCGGTGATCCCATGACAGCTTGAGCAGAGTGCACGGAACAGTCCGCGACCTTGTTCCGTTACCGGTCCGGATGCGTACTCCAAACGTTCCATGCTGACAATGCTGGCCAGATCCTCGTCTTCGGTTAATACTGCTGGCAAAGTGGGAGCATCAGGGCTTCCAAACATTGTGTCGACCACCCACGTCGAATCTTTCGACGCCTCATCCATCGGGATTTCCTTCTGGATTTGATACTTCATTGTCTGAACCAAATTTGGCTCAAACACGACTGGTTGCTGCACTTCAGTGGAACAACCGAGAAAGAAAACTGCGAAGCTCGTTGCGGCGAGCAGCCCAAGACGTTTTGTTGGATGGGACAACAACATGAAGTTTCTTGAAGAGAGCGGCGGGAAAATACTGTTCACATTGTAGTCTCCCCAGGCCATTCAGGAATCGGTGCAGATTGTCGCGGCTCGTTGCAGAGCGGCATCGATTCTACCTAGCACTTTTCCCTTGCCCAGGATCTCCAAGGTGTCAAACATGCCAAATCCACCTGCCTGACCCGTAGTCGCGACCCGAATTGCATGAATGATGTCCTTTAGCTCGATTTTTGCATCCAGACAGAATTGCCCTATTTGCTGTTCCAGTTGATCAGCGCCAGAAAAATCGATCTGTGCCAGATGATCGCGGAGTTGAAGCAGCAAGGGACGAGCATTCTGTGGCTTGCAAATTCGCTTATTGAATGCTTTGTCGTTAAATGTGAATGCATCGAGAAAGAAGTAGTCAAAGTCGAGGATATCACCAGCCATTTTGAGCCGATCGTTGGCTCCCTCAACGACTTTGGCAAGTTTTTCCTCAGCTTCGGGCGTCCCGAGCAGGCCGGCGCGATCAGCAAACGGTTTTGTCCGCTCAATACGCGTCGCCAGCGGCAATTGGGCGAAAGCGTCACCTTGAAAAGCAATTAGTTTTTTGGGATCAAATGATGCTGGTGAGCTGTTGACCCTCTCGATGGTGAAAAGTTTGACCATCTCCTCAACGGTGAACTTCTCTGTTTCACCATCAAGGGACCAACCCAGTAGCAGCTGTCTCTTATACACATCTCCGAGCCCACGAGACCGAGGCTGATCTCG
>CAJXTM010000385.1 GCA_913061385.1 uncultured Rhodopirellula sp.
ACGAGATCAGCCTCGGTCTCGTGGGCTCGGAGATGTGTATAAGAGACAGAGGTACACCTACGGGCACGGCTTTGCCATGTTGCTGATGTCGCAGGTACTCGGTGAAGAAGGTTTAATTGATCGACGTGAGGAACTAGTTGACGTGTTGACACGTGCTGTTCAGTTCAGTGGAAACGCACAGACGGAGGCCGGTGGTTGGGGGTACGTCTCCGCCGCGGCGGGAAATAATTTCGATGAGGGTTCAACAACGATCACTCAGGTGCAGGGCCTTCGGGGTTGCCGCAATGCCGGCATCCCTGTCAGCGGCAAGGTCATCGATAACGCAAAGGAATATATTTACGGCTGCAAAAATCCGGATGGTGGCATCAGTTACAGCAGTAAGCAGATGGGAACAAGCAGGCCAGCGATCACCGCTGCTGCACTTGCTGCCCTTTACAACGCGGGCGATTACGATGGCGAACATGTCCCGGCTATGTTGAAATACTCGAAGCAGTCATTGCATGATCTTGGTGGACGATCCTTCGGACACTGGCACTACACCTATCTCTACTACAGTCAGGTGGTTTATCGCCAAGGTGATGAACTTTGGAAGCCATTCAGGGATCGCTTGTACGACAGGATTGTTGGTCAACAACGTCCCGATGGTTTTTGGGAAGGCCAAGTGCATCCAGTCTACGTGACTGCTTGTAATTTAATCATGCTGCAGTTGGATAAGGCCTACCTGCCCATTTACCAACGCTAGGTTACCAATAGTCGCGTATGATCTTCCACAAGTTGACGACGCAATTCCCTGAATTACTTTGCGCCATTGCTCACAAGCCTCTTGCTGGTAAAATCAGCGGCTTTCGTTAGTCACCGAGGACACTACTCGGCGATGTCGTAGGCATAAATCAAATCTTGATCGCGGATGATCAACGTTTGTCTAGCCACGATTGGATGAGCCCATATACCGCCTTTTCCGCGTGGTATTTCTGTTTGCTCGGGTAACTTGAGCATTCCCTTTTGTTGCCAGCCAGACCGACTTGGTGCGATCAGAAACACGGTGCCATCTTTCGCGTTGTAGCAGTACAGTCGCTCATCGGCGTAGCAGATAGAACCGCTTTTGTTGGGTCGGATCTTTTCTTCCCAGAGTGTTTGACCTGTTTCAAGATCCTGAGCCATCCAGACACCGCCATTGCTTTTGCTGAACCCAAAAATTGTCTTGTCGACTAGGATGACACCACCGTGATGGTTCTCCATGGTTTTTCTTGTCAGGTGATAAGCGGTCTCTGATTTCACGCTCCCCTGCCCTGCCCCAGTCAGATTAAGTAGCGTGTTACCGGCACCGTAGGCGCTGGTGTGATAGATCTGATTTTGAGAGAGAATCGGTGTTGGGATTACGGCAATCGTGTTACCACTGGACACGTCGTCAAACAGTTTGTCGCCACTTGCTACATCGAAGGCAACAAGTCCTTTCTTGCTGGCAGAAATGTAAAAGTCCGTGTTCGCAACGCGGCCTTTCATGATGGAGACATACTGGGCCCCGGCTTTGAAGCCTCGACTGTTCCAGACTTCTTTTCCATTGCTACGATCAACAGCCATAAGGAACTTATCTTCACCGGGAGTGGCAACGACTCGCGTGCCATCAATCAGGGGAGAATCACTATAGCCCCAATAGGGAATCCTGCCGCCATGATCCTTCACCAGGTCGGTTTTCCATTGGATCTTGCCTGTCTCTTTTTCGAGTGATGCCAGAATGCCGATGTCGCTCAATATAAAAACTTGGTCGCCGTCGACGGTCGGCGTGCTCCGCGGGCCTCCGCCCCAATCTTGATTGTAGTCTTTGGAATTACTTGCTCTGCCGAATATGGTCTTCCATTTCAGCGATCCATCTTTCATGCTCAAGCAGATCGCGAAGCAATTTTCCTCGTCGGATCCGAGGGTGTAACTGTAATCATCGACAATGGAGACGGTGGAATAACCAATTCCAGCATCAGTATAAGTCCAGCGAACGCGAGGCCCACCTTCAGGCCAGCTTTTCTGTAATTGTTTTGCCTGTGAATGACCATCGCGGTTTGGTCCCCGCCACTGCGGCCAATCCGTGTCAGCTGCAAATGCGGTATGCAGGCTGGCAAAAATGCAGAAAGTGAGACTCAGCCAATGTGCAGATTGTTTCATTCCGTTTCAATCTCTGGATGTAAGACGATGTCATGCAGGACTTGTGTTTGGACACAGAGTACGCAAGTCAATTCGTCAAATGTGCTTGGGAACAGGTCATGATTGTTCAAAGTCATTACTCGTGGTGTCGCTCATTTGCAGCATCACCATGTCTCGATATCGGCCACCATCATTCAGCAGTTTTTCATGACTTCCAACTTCGACGATGCGTCCGTTTTCCAGTACCACTATTTTGTCTGCACCTGCAATCGTGCTTAGCCGGTGAGCGATGACAAACGCAGTTCGATCCTGAAGCAGTTCAGCCAGACTATTCTGAATCAATCGCTCACTCTCGCTGTCAAGATTGCTCGTCGCTTCATCCAGTACCAGGATTTTCGGATCAGCAAGGATTGCTCTCGCGATAGCAATGCGTTGCCGTTGTCCTCCGGATAATTTGACGCCCCGTTCACCGATGATGGAATCGTATCCGTCTGGTAGTTTTTGAATGAACTCATCTGCGGCTGCTGCTTTTGCTGCTTCGATCACCTGTGTGCTGCTGGCATTGCGTTTGGCATACGCGATATTCTCACGAATCGTTCCATCAAAAAGAAATACATCTTGTTCTACGATCCCAAGCAAGCTGCGATAGCTGTTCAGTTTGATGTCACGAAGATCTCGTCCATCCAGAACGATACTTCCAGAGCTTGCATCGTAGAATCTTGCAATCAGGTTGGTTAACGTGGTTTTCCCTGCACCGCTTCGGCCGACCAATGCAATGGTTTCGCCAGCTTGGATTTCGAGATTGATGTCCTGCAACACCATCGTTTCGGATTCGGGATATGCAAATGACACGTCACGGATCGAAAGTGCCCCGCCCACATTTGCGCGACGAAGCGTAACTGCTTCGGGATGGGTTTCGAGTTCATCTTCAATTTCCAACACATCCAGAACCCGATCGAGTCCGGCAAGATTATTCTGGAAAGAGACTGCACTTGCCGCGATCGTTGCCAAGGGATCGAGTAGCATCGTCAGATAAACAAGGAACATCATCAGATCGCCAAGAGTCAATTCATTGTAAATGATTTGGTAACCGCCGTAGAGCAATAATCCTGTCGACGCAAGCGGCACCACAACTTCCCAGATGGTTTCAATGATTCGGGTCCACCACCAAGTGAAAAGTTGTTGTCGAACAAGGAAGTCCCCTTCACGCACAAAGCGAGACGATTCATTGCGACTTTGAGAAAATGTTCGGACCACGCGGATACCACTGAATGTTTCAGTTGCATTACCGTCAATTCGCTGCCGTTGTTTTCGAATGTCTCGGTAGAGAGGGCGGATTCGATTGATCCATGTGCGATGGGTTACCCATACGATTGGTAACAGGAGTAATCCGCCAACCATTAGTTTCCAGTCCACCAGCATCAGAATTATCAAGCTACCAATAAATTGAATGATGGCTCGCCATGGGTTGTAGAGCATACTGAAAATCAAATCTGCAACACCACCAGCATCTTCACGTATCAAGCTTGCGACTCCGCCACTCTTCATGTCGTAGACATTGTTCAATGGCAGTTTGACGGCGTGTTCAAAAACACGACGTCGAATGTTGACCTGTGTCTGATTGACGGCTTTGGTCGCGATCCAGCGACTGCAAAGATGGACAACAGTGGAAACCATCGTGACGACAACCACCACTGCCGCAATCGTGAGCAGCAGATTCATGGGATCTGTCGGTAGCGGCAGTGCCTTTAGCCAAGTGGGCAATGCTTTTTGAGGTGTTGTCAATGCTGAGTCGATCGCCAGTTTGGTTCCCAGAGGGGGAATCAGTCGGAGGCCAATTCCAACAGTTAGCAAACCTAGTGCTACGAGTATCTGCCCACGGTGTTTTGTGGTTAAGGTCAGGAATTGCGAGAACAGTTCCCAGAATTTTCGATCTCGTTCGCCAAGTTTCTTGGGGTTACGTTCACTGTGGCCATGATTTTTCGGACGCTCGCCGCTGGCATTTCGGTCTCGGACGCTTTCGCGGTAATCGGAAAATCGGTGGCGACTGGGTTGGGTAGGCATGCTTCATTGTTAATGGGGAGCAACTGATCCGACAACCACTCACGGGTCAAACACCCACGAACCTATGGTTTTAATGGTTTTCGAAGGGCAGAAGACGCCTTGTCCTGATGCCAATTCTCCTCGAGTGCCGCATGGATGGGTCATTTGCCACTAAACTAGGCAGCAATTTACCAGTCGTGTTTTTTCGTTTCGTACCCCAGCAATGGGGTCCAGCCAGCAGATTCGCTATGCAATTGATTGACTATATCGTTCTGGTTCTTTACTTCGTTGGGATGATCGCCATCGGCTTTTGGGCGATGAGACGTGTCAAGGATCAGGAAGACTATTTCATGGGTGGGCGTGGCTTTGGAAAGCTGTTGCAGACCTTTGCTGCCTTCGGCGCGGGAACAGGGGCCCATGAACCGGTGATGGTGGGCAAGACAGCGTGGACAAGCGGGCTGAGTGGTGTTTGGTCAGCCTTGATGTGGCTGTTTGTTACGCCAATTTACTGGATCACCGCCGTCTGGTACCGCCGGATGCGTCACTTGACGCTGGGTGATTGGTTCGTTGAACGCTACGAATCACGATCCATGGGAGTTGCATACACGCTGTTTGCAATCGTCTTCTACATGTTCTATTTATCGACGATGTTTTCAGCGGTTGCGAAATTTTCAGCACCGTTGCTGGGCTTTGATGAAGGTCTATTCGGCTACGAACTGAAGTACACGCTGATTCCAGTGATTGCGGGTGTGGTGATTTTATATGGTGTGCTGGGCGGGTTGGCTGCAGCGTATTGGACAGATCTGATTCAGGGACTGTTTATCATCATTCTGTCAGTGTTGCTGATCCCGTATGGTCTGTGGTCTGTCTCTTATACACATCTCCGAGCCCACGAGACCGAGGCTGATCTCGT
>CAJXTM010000386.1 GCA_913061385.1 uncultured Rhodopirellula sp.
GATGTGTATAAGAGACAGATCCAGTGGTTATGTGAAACCGCACAAAGTGGCACATCCAAAAATTGTGCGGTTCTTTCGGGAGTTTTTTGGCTATCCGAACAGCATGAAATTGTTCAAAGACATGGCCCGCAGCGGCGGTTTCTTTGATAACGCCGGACGCGACTACACCGGAACGGCGGGATCGGTAACCAATGAAGCTGATCGCGTGGTAGATGATGTGCTCACGGCCGACAAACACGTATTTGAGCGACTGCTGACAACCAATGAGTTTTACGTGTTGCATCCGCGCACCAATGAAGAAGGGACAAAGATCATTGAGTCATGGCGGAGTGCGTATGCAGAACTAAAAGATCTTGACTGGCGGAATAATGCGGCTCAGGTGTTGGCGGACAATTTCGAACTACATCGAGATGCATTCAAAGCTATCCGTATTACGAAACTTACTGACGATCGTAAGCGGGTGAATGTACGCGATTTTAAAAGGTTCATGGAGTATTTCGAGAATACGTTTGGCCGTGGAATCACGCCCATTACTTTTCCATGGTTTTTTCATGGGGGGCAGAAATTCAGATATTCGGAAATCTATTCTTTGCCTCGGGTTCCCGGGGGAGGTCCGATCGGTGCAAGTGGAAAGTATGGAGAAGAGTTGGCTTGGGACTATCCAGCCAAACAACCGTTTAAGGTGAGTAACAGGATGGGAATATTAACGCACCCTGCATGGTTACTTGCTCATTCACAGAATACAGAAACCGATATCGTGCGTCGCGGTCGTTGGATCCGTGAGAAATTATTGGCGGGGCGAGTACCCGACGTGCCGATCACTGTCGATGCTCAAATTCCAGAAGATCATCAATTGACATTGAGGGAGAGACTGGAATCTGTCACGGGCAAGCAGGAATGTTGGAAGTGTCATCGGCAAATGAATCCGCTCGGACTTGCTTTCGAAGTGTTTGATGATTTTGGCAGGTATCGCAAGGAAGAAAGTCTAGAGGCTCCTGAAAATCTGATTAAGAAAGGAAATGGGAAAACCACCGCTGATGTGTTCAAGACCAAACCCGTGAATGCAGCAGGTGTGCTTGATGGGACTGGCGATCCCAAGTTGGATGGTGAAGTGATGGATGCTTTTGAACTGATTGAAAGACTGGCCAAATCTGACCGCGTTCGTCAATCTATCATTCGACATGCGTTTCGTTTCTTTATGGGACGAAATGAAATGTTGTCAGACTCCCAAACACTCATGGACGCGGATCACGCTTATGTCGAGAGTGGTGGAAGCTTCAATGCGGTCATCGTGGCGCTGTTGAGTTCCGATTCATTTATGTATCGAAAGCAAATGGATCGATAAGCATCGCGGAAACGCACCTTGAAAGTATGAGTCCTGGAATCTGAACGTTTCTGATACGGTTCAGCGTGGCTTTTTGGTGTCTTTCAGAATCACACTTGGTCAATCCTTTGTGCAAGCAAGTCGTCAGTCAGGTGGGTGTTTTCGGTTGAACTCTCAATCCCTACTGAAATGATACCGCGTGGGTGGATCTGGTAGCTTGGCATGACTCATGGCGTTGGTTGAATGTCATTGTGAACGCCAGTGGGGACAACTGTTCACCTGTCGTGCTTAGGAGGATGTGTGTTCATCGTTTGATGCGATGTGTGTGGTGTGTTCAAGGCGGTCATAGCGGAAGTGTCAGTTCGTTACGAACGCCGGTTGCGGTACAATCGTTTCAAACGTGAAATGTGAATAAGATTGAGGTTCGAGATGGTGAAATGTTGGCTTTTTGTGTTGTCTGTACTCACGACCTGTAATTTTGGCGTTGCGTTTTGTGCAACACCGGAACGGCCCAATGTGCTATTCATCACGGTTGACGATCTGCGGCCCGAACTGGGTTGTTACGGGAAATCGCATGTTCAATCGCCCCACATCGACAAACTGGCGAGCAGTGGAATGCGGTTTGATTACGCCTATTGCCAGCAGGCAGTTTGCAATGCATCCAGATCCAGTTTCATGACCGGGATGCGACCCGAAGCGATTGGCGTGATCGGGAACCACGTGCATTTTCGTGATCAAATTTCAAAGGTGGTCACGTTACCTCAACACTTCAAGCAACATGGATACCATTCCGCTGCGGTTGGCAAGGTATATCACGGTGTGTTTCCGGAGGGGGCAAGCAATACGAAGTGGGACACGATGGGTGACCCAGAAAGTTGGTCAGAGCCAGCAATACGCTTTGGGCCACGATACTATTACACAGAAGCAGGGATTGAATCAGCCAAGGAGGCATTTCAAAGGATGTATAAGTCTCGCGATGCGAACTCGGGGGACTGGACAGAGAAGCTAGTATTCGGGCTTGCGTCGGAGTCACCTGAGGTAGCTGACAATACGCTTTATGACGGGAAAGTGGCTGACGCAGCCATTTCCAAACTGAAAGTGCTGCGGACGCAATCAAAGCCTTTTTTTCTTGCGGTAGGATTCATCAAACCGCACTCACCCTACATCGCACCTAAGAGGTTTTTTGATCTCTACCCTGACGTTGATCTGGTAGTTGAACAGGGGTTACCTGAGGGGTCGCCGGCTTTTGCAGGGCATGGTTCAGGTGAGTTGCGTCGCTACAGTGATCAGCCGTCGCAGGGGGGAATTCCTCGTTCGAATCAAAAACGTGTGCGACAGGCCTATTATGCCTGTGTGAGCTACATCGATGCGCAAATTGGTCGGCTGCTACAGACGCTTGAAACAACTGGCTTGGGCAAGAATACGATAGTGGTGCTGGTGGGCGACCACGGCTATCACCTAGGCGAACACGGGCTCTGGGGAAAGACCACGAATTTTGAATTGGATACGAGGGTTCCGCTCATCATCCGAGCGCCTGGCGTGACAACCGCGGGCACCAGTACAACAGCCTTGGTTGAGTTGGTTGATCTGTTTCCAACGTTGGCTGAGTTAGCGGGGCTATCGCTGCCGGATCAGTTAGATTCCAAGGGAATCGTTCCCACCTTGCGTGATCCGAGTTATCAAACGAAGGCATTTGCATTGAGTCAATATCCGCGTGGGGCCACACGGATGGGCTATTCGATGCGGAATGCAACACATCGGTTGACCCAGTGGGTGTCGAGGGACACGGGCAATTTGCTGGATTGTGAATTGTACGATTACTCAAAGAGCGATGTAGAGACCGAGAATCTAGCTGAACTGAATCCGTCTCTCGTTGAGGCAATGTTGCCCACGCTGTTGGGGGAGTTCGGAATCAAATTGGTCGCGATGACAAACGCCGCAGTTGCAGAGGGGCAAGGCAACACAGAAGCTGACTCTACCAGTTTTGAGAACGTCGATGCGGGTGCATTCGTGACCTTGCAGACAGAACTGGGGGTGTGGCTTCCAGTGACTGGAAAAACGATTGTTGATAACAAGCACGCCAAGTCTGGGATGCAGTGTCTACAGTTAACAGGGGGTGAGACTACATCGGTTTCGCTGCAGTTGGCTAAGGAACTGGACCTTACTGGGGACCTTACGTTTTGGGCAGAGCGATGGACAAGTCGAAGCCCTTTTGCTTTTCGAGTCGAGAAGAAGACAGACGCAGGGTGGTCGTTGCTTTATAAGGGCGACCGACAGTTACGGGTGGGACGCGCATTTCTGTCTCAGGTGAAAATCCCACTGAATGATCCCAATATTACACACCTGAGATTTCAGGTACAGAGTCCTCCTGGGACGGGGGTCCTCATCGATGATATTCGAATTGGCCCGGCACAACCGCAGGTGATCACTTCGGCAGAGGTCGTGCCTGTGGTGCTTCCCGCACTGGTGGGAGCAAAATCGAGTGCACTGTTGAAAATCAAAGTGCAGACCACAGGCAGTCGTGATCCCATTAGTCTTAAGGGACTAGACGTAGCTGTGCGGGGCGCAGCCGGGGAAATTGAAGCTGCAGGGGTGTTTGCGACGGGTGGGAGTTCGCGGTTTAAATCCAATTCGCAGGTGGGCGAGAGCGTCACTCTAGCTCATGTTCAGCCTGGTGGTCATCAGACAACCGAGAGAAACGGAGCTGCCACGACGGTTACCAACAACGTCAGATTCAGGGGCAGTCATGAACTGTTGGAAGGCAGCAATTATTTTTGGGTTGCTTGTTCCCTATCTGCGGATGCAGACATAAGCAACACAGTGAGTGCGCTTTGCCGGAAATTGCTGTTTTCGGGTGGCGACACGCGGCAACTTGAGGGGGAGTTCCAGTCACAGAGGTTGGGCGTCTCTCTTCGCACAGGTGGTGATGATGGGGTTCACACTTATCGGATACCAGGTCTTGCCACGACGCCCAGAGGAACATTAATTGGTGTATACGATGTGCGGCACCGTTCCGGTGGCGATTTGCCTGGTGACATTGATGTTGGCATGTCGCGTTCGGTCGATGGCGGAAGAACTTGGGAGCAGATGAAGGTCATCATGGATATGGGGGACGATCCAAGGTGGAGTTACGACGGGATCGGCGATCCGGCGGTATTGGTTGATGACCAGACGGGAACCATTTGGGTGGCGGCGACGTGGAGCCACGGAAATCGTTCCTGGCGCGGCTCCGGTCAAGGGATCAAGCCCAATGAAACTGGGCAATTCATGCTTGTGAATAGTACGGATGATGGCCTCACGTGGTCTGAGCCCATCAATATTACGCGGCAGATCAAAGATCCTGATTGGTGTTTTGTTTTACAGGGGCCCGGAAAGGGAATCACGATGCGCGACGGGACGCTGGTGTTTGCGGCGCAATACCAAGATTCACCTGATAATGGGCGTTTGCCACACTCGACGATTATCTATTCACAAGACAATGGGGTTACGTGGAATATCGGAACTGGTGCGTTTGACGATACGACGGAGTCACAAGTCATTGAAGTTGAGCCGGGGGTGCTGATGTTGAACTGTCGGTATAACCGCCAAGGCGTACGTGTGGTGATGATAACACGCGACATGGGAGCCACCTGGCAGAAGCACATCACGTCACAAAGGTCATTGATCGAGCCGGGCGCCTGCATGGCTAGTTTGATCGATGTGAAGACCGAAACTCGGCACAAGGGTCAGGATCTGTCTCTTATACACATCTGACGCTGCCGACG
>CAJXTM010000387.1 GCA_913061385.1 uncultured Rhodopirellula sp.
CCAGAAGAGGGTTGCCCCTCGCCCCAACCCAGCGACAAACAGATAGAAAAGAATCTAGACAAGTAAATCGCTGCTCACTTAACGCGACTGACCGAACTTCGCGAGCAGACTTCCTACCTGCTCGCCTGTCATCTCTGGTTGAACTTCCAACCCTGATTGAACTGCGCAGTCAAACGCTTAACGATTCGCGGATTTTCCATCGCCACGTTGCGAGTTTCGCTTGGATCATTCTGATGGTCATAAAGCTCGACAAAGACTGGCGGCTTGTTGCGGTCACGATAGTCACGCCACAACACAAGACGGTACCGATCGGTCCGCATCGTGTAGCCCATCAGATGATTTTCAAAAAGATCTCGTTCCCAAAGACTACCCTGCTGTCTGATAATGCGACTCTCGACATCCCGTATCAGCGGACCAAAGAATGTCTGTCGCATCCCGGCAGACAGAGGATTCGCTGCCCACTCACGGAGCGCGGGATTGGGAAATTGGCTCAATGCTGCTTTCTTCCAAGGCTGATTGGGCTCATCCAGCAAAGGAGCAAAACTGCGGCCCTCCAGGTGCTGGGGCAACGGAACGCCACTTAGATCGCAAAGCGTGGGATAGATGTCGACCAGTTCAACCAACGCATCAGTGGTTGCCCCACGCTGCTTCATGTCAGGAGTCCATATCACCATCGGGACACGCGTGGCAATTTCATAGTTGGTTGCTTTGCCCCAGATCCCCATCTCTCCGAGATGCCAACCGTGATCTCCCCAAACAATCACAATGGTGTTGTCTCGAACGCCTGCGTCCTCCAAGGCCTTCAGCATCATCCCGACCTGTGCATCAACATAACTGACACACGCGTAATATCCATGCATTAAAGTGCGAGCCAACTCTTCGCCGATGGGTCCAGACTTGGGAATACCATGACGTGTACGCAATTCGAAGGAAGCATGCAAACCAGTTACTGCCCCACCCTCAGGTGGTAATGTCTGATTCGCAGTCTTGATCATGCTGCGATCATAAAGGTCCCAATATTTCTTGGGTGCGATGAAATCAAGATGCGGCTTGACGAGCCCCAATGCCAAAAACAAAGGTTGTTCAGGCTTGTGTTTGAGATGGTCTTTCAGTGTTGCGATCGCCAACTGTGTGTTGAAGCCATCACCGTACACATGGTCCTCTACCTCGGCCGACTCATAAGCTGGTCCGTGAACAAGGCCACCTGAACCGCCGGGACCATACTTGGCCAACATGGCCTCTTTATTTTCCAGCCAAGTATTTTGATTCTCCGGCAAGGCATAACTACCTGGGAGTTTTGGACGTTTGTACTGGCAGGATTTCCAAGCGGCCGTACGACTCCACGACCGATCATTGTCCGTCATTCTGGCATGATAAATTTTGCCGCAATACGCTGTTTCGTAACCATTGGCAATCAAATGCTGAGGCAACGTGACAATTTCCGGATTCAATTCACGGAAGTAAGCAGTATTTTCAATGACCCCGATCGTGTCCGGTCTTGCACCCGTCATCAGGCTTGCTCGTGACGGACTGCAGATCGCCTGCTGGCAATAGGCACGGTTGAATTTCAACCCCTCCGAGGCCAGGCGATCAATGTGGGGGCTCTTGGCAATCGATGAACCATAGCAACCCAATTCAGGCCGTAAGTCATCAATGGCGATGAAGAGAATATTTGGACTCGCTTCGCCGAAAGCGAATGGAGCAACCGTCAGTGCAGCCAGGAGACTCGCGACAATGGATGCGAAGACTGTCCTGAATCTATGTATTTCGGGCATGACACTTTTGGGCATGACGACGCGGGTGCTAATTTTTCCGAGTTGCGAAAGTTGGGCAGTGCACGAGTTGCTGCACATGTATGAGTCACACTTGAGTACTAAAACCCATGCAACAGGGACTTACTTATCTAAGCATGTTCGAAGTGTAGTTGCTCAGAAAGAATTTAGTTTCTCATGCAGTTTCATCGGCACCACCAACTTCATCGCACCCGCATGAGCATTTGCGGAAATTAATTACAGGTAAAAAGGTTTCAATTGGGTGAGATGCAACACAGTGGTATCAGCAGAGTTTGATATTATAGCTGAAGTTCGCGTCGTCGCATCCACCTTGCTCGCGTACCGAACTGCAAGCTAACCCCATTGAAACTATCTTTCAGGACCAAGAGGCGTTGCGGTGAGTACGAGCCCTTACCAACACCAACCAAGTGGCAATTATCCGCAAGAACTTCCTCTGGGAATGGCGACAACTGCGTTGGTTACAGGCATCCTTTCACTCACCCGGTGTGGTTTATTCACGGCGATTCCTGCAATCATCTGTGGCCACATCGGCGTCAAACAGGCTGATCGTGGTGAAGCCTCCGGACGATCGATGGCCATGGCCGGCATGACCATGGGTTACATATCGCTCGCGATTGTCCTACTTGCTATTTTAGCCTACATCGCGATTCTCATCATCGTCATTATTGGTGCTGCAGCAGCCCAGCCCGGCGGTTTGTAAAGGCACATGAAGAAAATTTTTGATCGAAGAAAAGCTTCTCACTGGCTGCTTGCCAGTGCAATAGGATTGGCAGTTCTCGCGTTAGTGTTGCTGCTTCGGCGTTTCAATCCTACGGAGTACTCGTTCTATCCCAAGTGCACACTCAATCAAGCCACCGGTTTGCACTGTCCTGGCTGCGGTGCAACGCGAGCCGTGGGAGCCTTAGCCGCAGGTCGGCTTGTGGATGCGATACGTTACAATCCGCTACTAGTCCTCGGCGGCCCAGTGATCGCTGCATTCATCTTCCTAAAAATAAAATACGAAGACCAGCGTGAAGCAAACTGGAACACCTTCTCAATCTGCTTACTGGTTGTCGTGGTAGTGTTTGCAATTGCGCGGAATGTTCCATCACCGACCCGCAGCATCCTGGCTCCTCCTACGAAGATTTCGCCTGAGAACAAGCCAGCTCTGGAACACAGCGGTGCGAGAAAAGTCGGAGGATTTATTCAACTCGGCAAACGCAACGGCGCGACAGATCACGACATGCAGAAAACGCCCGGCAGCCCGTTTCGAGTCAGACTGGTACGCGTCTGAGGCTGACTCGTGCTAGCCCCCCATGAAACGCACCGCGTGCAGGAGGTTCACTCGTTGGGGATCTCGTTGAGTGTGTAATATGCGTTTTCGTGCACCAACTTTCCCCCTTCGGGCTCCCGCATCGGCTCTAGGTCGAATTCGTGAACATGTCCTTGCACCAATCCTTCGACTTGGATTTCGACTTGCAAGCCATCGTCTGACACGGTGGCTTTTACCACCCGAGGTTTGGTTTGGTCCACCTCGGGACTGCCATAACCTTGTTGGTAAACATGTGTAAACGTTGACAACGCATAGGTTGCTGGATCTGATGCAACGTCAGGATCAACAGGCTTGGTAAAAGTCAGCCTGAATCCATCTGGCCTCGCATTAATCGCCTTGATTTCAAACGGCACCACACCCGTCCAGTCCAAACGCTGGATGGCGAACTCGCGAGGGCCTCGCACCGGCCAACCCCGATTGGTTCCACCCACAATCAAATCCCCGCGTGGCGTGAATTGGCAAGCCAGCAATCCGGTAGCCAGCCCCTCACGGAAGGGATAGCAGGCTCCTTGCCATACTCCATTAACTTTCTCGGTCGTCGCACGCATGACGACACTAAGGCTGAAATCTGTAACAAACAATTGATTCTCAAATGGACCAAATTTCCCACCGGTCTTATCAACCATGAATCCAGAAATTGATCTCCCCATTCGAATGTAAGGAAAGACCACAGCGTAGGGGACCAACTCCTTGACTCGCTTTCGCTCGGTCATCAATCGAGATCGTGTGTTGGGCACCACAGGCTTGTCCCCCATCTCTTTAGCCAGGTCATACCAGTTGAAACTGACGGGATGCCCCATGAAACCACCTTGTTCCAATACTTTCAGGCTGCAGGAACCATTCCAAGGCCCCTGACTTTCCGCATAGAACATCACTCCATGCTCGTTCGGGCCAATGCCACAGGGACTGCGGATCCCGCTGCAAACTGGCAATGTCTTTCCCTCGGGAGTCACTTTCAGACACCACCCCCGATAAGGAACATCGGAGTGATACGATTTGGAAAGGCACAGAGCGACCCAGACATTACCCTCCGGATCCGGTTTTGATCCAAACGCAAACTCATGGTAATTACGAAACCCCCATGTGTCGCTGAGAGTGTGAAAATGATCAGCTCGGCCATCCGCATTCTCGTCGGTGATACGGGTCACCTCAGTTTGTTGGGTAATCACAAACGCACCGTCCCGATACGACATGCCCATGACCTCATCCAAGCCATGCGCAAAACGCTTGTAGGTAGGTTGTGGATTTTTGTCGAATGCACCTTTCACCAGAAAGATATCTCCCCGGCGTGTGCCGACCGCCAATTGATTGTCTGGCATCACTTCGAAGCATCCTGCTTCGATTGCCATCCCCTTGGGCATCGGAATTTCTACAATCCGGTAGTACTTCGACTCCTCCTCGGCTGTATCCCAATACTCACCCAGAGTCTCACCCCACGCCGACACAGCGAAGACGGATAAAACAGCCACAAGAGCAGGCAGATTTGCAATGCGTACGAACATCGATAGTTTCCTACCAGGTGTATTTAAGAGTGAGTTGTGATTGACCGCTTTTCAGATCCAGCGGTATGTGCAAATGACTGCCAGCAGAATCGGTAACGATTCTAGCCGCGTGATCAGGATCAACTTCGATCAATAAAGCATTCCCCAATCGAAATTGATGATCCGTTTCTTTCTGGATCGCACCCTTGGTTCGCAGACGGAAAGCGAGATCTTTTCGAGGCTGTTCAGTCTGGAAAACGATTTTCCGTTTCAGTTGCGACAAGTCCGGTTTTTCGCTTTTCGTGCCACTGGAAAAATCTTCAACACCAACGTCATCCAATTGGTAAGTGAAGGTGGGGCGATCCATGTCATCCAAAAAGTAACCGGTAAAACGATGGTTGGGTGGGCGTCCGTCATTCACGACCCAAGGAGATTGGCTACTGTCCAGCTCCTGTCTCTTATACACATCTCCGAGCCCACGAGACCGAGGCTGATCTC
>CAJXTM010000388.1 GCA_913061385.1 uncultured Rhodopirellula sp.
AGAGACAGGCATCATTGTTCTCGAAGATTTAAAAGCGGACACGGTATATCACTATCAACTGTTCGTGAACGATCTGCCGCATGGACTACCCGGACACTTTCGAACACTGCCCAGCAAAGAAGATTCAAAAAATGCGGCACACAACCCCAAAGGACTCTTTAACTTCCGCTTCCAGATCGGCTCATGCGCGAACCAAAATCCAATGCACGGGGGCGGACATCGCGCAACCACGTATGAGCACTTGAACAGCGACTGGGCAGATAAAGTTCATTTCCACATCATGAACGGTGACTGGCTGTACGAAGAATTGCGTACTCACCCCGTCGAAGCGTGGCGTTTGACCATGGGCCTGTCTGCCTTGCCACTGCCGGTGAAAATCATGCCGACCGTCGTCGGCGTTTGGGAGAATTACAAACTGTATCTGAGCCGAGGGGTCGAACTCGCAAAATGGCATCGGAATGTGCCGAGCTATTTCACCTTTGATGACCACGAATTGGTGAATGACATCTGGGGTGCAGGTGAAACCGGCAAGCGGCATAGACGCACCGTATTTCGTGACATTGGTACTTATGCATGGCATGATTACTTGGGCTGGGCCAACCCCAAGGAACACAATCACAAAATTCATTTTGGTAAAGCACAAATGAAAGCTGGCAGTGATATTCTCCACGACCCAGATGCCGATTTCACAAAACTGCCCTTGGATGAGATGCTGAATCTGCATGTCCACTGGGGCACCCCCGAAGCCGGTGTCAATGACATGAAATTTGATAACGATGAAGGGAACAAGAACTCTTACGTCTATGACATCGTTGAGGTGATTGACGCACATCGGATCCGTGTGCACATGCCGGCAAAAGTTGATGACGCCAGCATCAGCTACTCCATTGGCCGCCGCAGCTATGGCAAGTTCCGAGTTTCTAATTGCGAGTTCTACCTCATCGATACCCGAGGCGATCGGGATATGCATGATGTCCGCGATCGAGGCAAAAAAGGGGTTTCCATGTTGGGCAAGCCCCAGCGGGAGTGGTTGTTGAAGTCAATGAAGAACAGTGACGCAGATTTCTTCTTTGTCATTTCAACGGTTCCGTTCATGATCCCCCACAGCGGTGCGGGTGGATTCGAAGCCGATGCGCCCAACAAAGAGGAAGCATGGACGGGCTTTTTTGACGAACGCGAAATGTTGATCGAAGAATGGGATAAGCTTGGCAAAAAAGTCTTTGTGATGACGGGCGACCTTCACAACAGTTTTGCGATCAAGGTCACCGAAAACATCTGGGAATTCTGCTGTGGACCTCACAACAGCGTCAATCACGTTCCCGTCAACGACGAGAGTGATCGGCCCGCAACTGGAAAATTCAAATTTGGTCCCCGCGAATGCGACATCCGTTGGAGCAGTTACATCCTTCCAGATCTTCCACGTTTGCAACGTCTCTATCCCCACTTTTGCGTGGTTCAAGTCAACAATGTGTTCAATATGCCCAAACAACTTGGTGGAAAACGACTCGTTGCTTACCCACACCCTCAGGTAATCTTTCAATACTTTGATGGTCGCACCGGCGAACTAGCCTATGCAGAATCCATCACGGTAGACCACTGATCGCGCAACGCCCAAGCGGCCACAGCAACTGATGCCTTAGCGTGACACTTCTGCGGCCCAATCTCACGGCACCACAGACTACGCTCAGCCTCTTTTTAGCTGACCCTGTAGCACCCGCACAATGAATACGCTAGTGCTTTTACCACTGGCGTTCCTTCAGTCGGTGGTCTGAACCACATCCGGGCTGGCTCGAACCACCGCACTTTCATGTGGACCGCTGCCAGGCCCCGCCTCGCGAGCGCAACATGCAGCCAACCGATCTCGAGAAGAACCTGAGATGTTGGACGCGGCACTGCCAATGCGTTTTCGTATTGCAAGCAAGCCCACATCCAGCACAGCCAATGCTTGCAAACGAAATCTGGCCTTCTCTCTCAATCAGCAGCATGTTTGGCTCTGCAGGTAGTATTTTGCGTACCCAACCAACGTGACGCTCGGTTTGCTCTTCCGTTTTGCCCCCCAAATCTGATAACGAACAGACTCGACTATGGATTTGCACGGAATTACGTGAAGGAATGCGACCCATGAAATCTTTTGGCGTTCGCCTCGCTGCTGGCGCAGGCACCATTCTTGTTGTTGCTTACGCAATCGCGCTTGCGCAAAAAGACAAACAGGCTGTATCCGATTCGTGGAATGCGGAATCAGCTGTTGCTATGGATCCCGCTGTTCCAATTGGCAATGGAGAATCGCAACCGTGGCTTGACCAACCCAACACGCAACTTGCCGACCAACAGCAAGCCTTGTCGTTCAATGGTTCTGCTGATCCAGCAGGATCACCGAGCCCCATTGAGCAAGTCAATCACGACCAGCCACTCGATGCGACTCCTGCTGTTGCTATGGCTGGGTTCAACTCATTCTCACCTGATCCAAGTAACGAAGACCAGACCACGCTCGTTACGACTCCGCAAGTTCCATTGCCAAACGACGCGATTCTATCGCCTGCGACTGCCATTGCAGCGGACGGAACCTTGCCGAACAACGAATCAAGTTTTCAAACACAATCTGCCGCCAGCTTATCGCTGCCAGACTCTGGAGCGACTGGCTTCGCAAATCCAAGCTTCGATAATCCCCCCAGCGGCGTTCAAGAACTGGTTGCAAATGCACCAGAGCCGTTTGCTAGTGCACCAGAGCCGTTTGCTAGTGCACCAGAACCGTTTGCTAGTGCACCAGAACTGGCAACAGGTTTTGGAACACCGATGTTAGAGACAACTGCTGCTGAAGAACAAGCAGCAATGACCGCCCCCGGTATCGGCGGTTTCGCTGAACCCAATGCATCGACGTTCGCTGACGTCGCGGCCGCAGGTTTAGCGACGACCGCCGCAGCAACGGCAGCTTTGACGGAAGCCACCCCGGCTGGAGCAGGTTTAGGATTCCCAACCGATACACCCGTTGTTAGTGCCCTGCCGGAATCAACCGAAATCGGTGCTCAAGCAACCTCGCAGGAACTGCCGACAGCTTCGCAATACATCAACGGAGTTCCGACTCCTGCCAACACACTACGAGGCTCAGCACCGGTTCAAAACAACTTGCGTTCCACAGACGGGACGGGCACGTTCGCGAGCAGCAACGCGACCGATTTAATGGCAGAACCTCCTCCAACATTTGATAATCAGCCGCGTTTCCAAAACTCGGTTGAGAATAGCTCTGGACTCCAAGCCTTTGCTGCTGACCCAGATGCGGCCGGCATGGAAGCCGGTTCTCTCGCTGCACTAGGCGCCAGCGTGATGATCAATCCAGCGACGGCCGCAACGGTTGCCGGCCCAGCCACAATCCGAACTGAGCCGACCACAACGTCCAATGACAGCTACGCAGCGAACCCCGTGAATATGGTTCCTCCGAACACGGCTATCGCTCTGGCACCGAATGCAACCACTGATGCACCTGGGGAGCGCCGCCTCGAAGGCGCACAAACGCCAAGTGTGATCATTCAGAAGCGGGCTCCTGCTGAGGTCAAGGTAGGCAAGCCGGCCGCGTTCATTATTAATGTCCGCAACGTGGGTGCGGTGGAAGCCCTCGATGTCGAAGTACACGATCGCATCCCTGCCGGAATGCGACTGGCCGATGCCTCGCCACCTCCACAAATCCAAGGCAACCTGTTGATGTGGCAAATCGGTTCGATGCCAGCCGGCGACGAACGCACCATCACACTGCAGTTGATCCCCGAGCAAGAAGGTGAACTCGGAAGTGTCGCTCGTGTCAGTTTTGAAGCTGCAGCCTCAGTTCGCACCATCGCTACTCGACCGATCCTCAAGATCGAACAACAAGCACCTGAAAAAGTCTTGATCGGACAACAACTCGAAATCGGCCTCACGATCTCGAACACTGGGTCTGGTAAAGCGACTAACGTTGAGATTTGGGAAGATGTGCCGATTGGGCTTTCGCATCCAGAGGGGCCGCAACTCAAGCAAAACATCGGAACGTTGATGCCGGGCGAAGTACGCAACGACTCTTTATTCTTAAAAGCAGAGAAGCCCGGTATTATCCAAAACACCATTCGTTTGGTTGGTGACGACGGATTGACTACCGAAGAAACGGTTGCCGTCGAAGTTATCGCACCTCAGTTGCAAGTCACCTTAAAGGGTCCATCTCGGCGTTTCCTTGAACGGCAGGCGAGCTACGAACTGAACGTCTCAAACGCAGGGACAGCCGCCGCTACCAACGTAGAGATTTCGGTTCAATTGTCTCGTGGTTTCACTTTTGTCAGCACGGATTTCGAGGGACAGTATGACCCAAATCGACATGCTGTATTTTGGTCGCTCGCGCAGCTGCCACCCGGTTCCAATGGAGTCGTGCCGCTCACTCTGTTGCCCGTGGAAACTGGCGAACAGGTGATCAAGATCAACGCCAGCGCCGACCTGAGCTCGGTTGCTCAAACTGAACGAAAGATGACAGTTGAAGGCTTCGCTGACTTGGACTTTTCGATCACCAATCCCAAGGGTCCGATTGAGATCGGTGCGGACACAACTTACGACATCGTCGTCCACAACAGTGGTTCAAAGCCTGACACCAACGTTCGCGTTCAGGTCCAACTACCCGCAGGTTTGGAACTTCTCAGCGTCGACGGTGACGCCGGAACAGATGGAAATGGCCTCGTAGCCTTTCAACCCAAAACTCAGTTGGCACCGGGACAGGAATTCAAATACCGTGTTCGTGTGCGTGGCACAACGGCAGGCACCCACATTGCCAAAGCCGTGGTGGTTAGTGACCAAAGTTCGGTCCCCGTCACTAAAGAAGACACGACTCGTGTCTACGCGGATCACTAGAAACCTGAACTGCACTCGGCCATACGATGGTGAGTTCCAGTTGGGTCAGCGAAGCCTTCGCATGTAAGACAGGAACGCCCGGTTGGTTTGTTCAAGAGTCATATCAAAACACTCTTCAAATTCATCGATTCGCTGACGCTTGGTCTTTTCGGCGAGGTACTTTCCTTCGCTCAACAGACGCACTGTCTCTTATACACATCTCCGAGCCCACGAGACCGAGGC
>CAJXTM010000389.1 GCA_913061385.1 uncultured Rhodopirellula sp.
ACACGTAAGGAGTCGTCGGCAGCGTCAGATGTGTATAAGAGACAGGTCTTAGGGTCGACCAATGCTTTAATGGTGCGGTCAAGCTCACCATCGCCATTACTATCAACTTTCAGATTCGCACCCGAAAATTCAAAAGCAAAGAGATCGCCGCCGCGATGAGAGATACGAATTCCTTCCTTCACCGGAAACCATTTCTCGCTTGGCAACTTAAGAGACCAAGTCCGATAACTTCGATACTTAAGCCCGGTTGAATCCGATTCCTCTGCTCCGCAAACCGGCATAATTACCGCAGATGCGAGCAGCACCATTAGCATACGTGACATTGGACACTCCGTGAATTGTTGTGGTTCAGTGGAAATTCTAAGCGACCGGCCCCGCCCACGAAACGGTAAAGCACGCCATTTGAACCCATTGGGGTCAAAATCGACAACATTCGAGTCGGCAATACAGAATATAAGGCGATCTACTCCCCAGTTTGCAATTCCCATACACCCCACGCCGGAACGCACAGACGTCTCACTGAAACAGATATTGAGCCAGATTTGCAAGAACTCGGCATGGTCACTCACACTCAAAAATGCAATGAAAGAACAGTTCCCAAGTTACGCTGACGCTAGAGACTGATGCATCATTAGGGGGGGGCGTATTTTGGTTATCGTGCTTTTTTGGATAACGTCTACGTTACTCGTAGGTTACGCGGCCGACACCCTTTCGCCAGCGACAACCAAATTTGACTCGCTTGTCAGCCTGCGATTACATGCCCCGGTTACTCCGAAACATTCGCCGCGTCTGCAGCAAGCTTGAACAATTCGATCATCTCTATGAATTTAGGCACATCGCCGCCACCAACTCGGCTCGTGACCGATTGGCCCGTCGATGAGAAACACACAAACGTCGGATAAGCACGAATACCATTCTCCGTCGCTAACTCCACGTTCACCTCTGAATCAATGTAGACGGGAACGACTCCTTTCAGGGCGGCCTTCACTTTTTCATCCGGGAACACTTGAGCGATCATCATCTTGCACGGTGCACACCATGATGCTGAAAACATAACGACCATAGGGCGTCCCGATTTATTCGCCTCAACACTGGCTTTTTCGAAATCAGTGAACCAATCCTCAGGAAGCGTGTGACTGGATCGCGCACGCATTGGCTGTGCAGTTTGGAAGACCGACTGATAGGCGGCGATCCGGCCCCCGAATTCATCGTCAGAAATCCGTCCATCGCCATTTCGGTCGACGACTTTTGCAAATTCATCAATCACTTCAGCGTCCACGTTAAGAATCCGGCGCTTTGAATATTCGACGAATTCTTCGAGTGTCCGGTCTGCCGCCAAACCCGTTGTCACCACCAAAGCAACGCCAACGACAATAGAACTCAGTACTCGGTTCATGATACTACTTTGCGCAAAAAATAAGACTTGAGTGTGTTGAGCAGCATAACCAATTTTCGAAACCTCGTGTCTCTGTAGACATAGGACACAAATCCAAGTCGCCGCTTGCACCCTAATACGATCATCCATAACAGCCCCAAAATCGAACTGAACCTCAACAACAGTCGGCAGCCAAAATGTCTACACCAACGATCGCATCAACCAACCCGCAAGAACCAACAACGACAGGATTGTGGATCTTGAGGCGAAAAAAGCGGTTCAATCGACCACAGCATCCAGAATCTATGTCGACAGGATTGTACGAGGAGTAGTGGCTACGACGACGCGTTGCCTGTACTTTCCCGCTGAAAAACGGAATGTTCCATCCACCTGACTCTCGTCAGAATACGCTGGCAAGCAACGAAATAATGACTGACCAATATGATAATCGATGGCGGGAAAACTCTGAGCGATGTTCCTCGCTCTACCCCACCCTCCGATGAACGGCTTATTCATCGATTCCGCTCCAAATTCCAATTGCCAACAATGGAAAACTCACACACCTCAACCCAACCCCCTCCAATCGAAAAGACCTTTGAGCTCGGTGGCGCAAGCCAGCTCAGAAAAGCCGAAATTGAATGTCCGGCGTGTCGCACTGATATGGTTGTTTGTGAAATCGGCATGAACGAATTCGCCGGCTGCCCCGCATGCAAGGGCATGCTTTTTCAACAACCGGTGTTTGCCAAAGTAAGCAAACACCTGCGGAATCAGGCAGATCTCCCAGAGGAAATACCACCGCTGATGGACCACGCCCGACTGAAGGCCAAGCGTATGTGTCACAGCTGTGGTGCACGTCTGCAAACACATTCTTTTTGTGGCCCCGGTAAAGCTGTGATTGACACTTGTTTTCGCTGCGGCGTCATTTTCCTGAACGCGGGAGAATTAACAAAGCTTGTGCGTGCACCAGGCAAATAAATCATTTCCGGCGACAGCTCAGCCAAGTTCCCCAACACCCTGGTCGTGCCACAGCCTAGAGATCACGGTTTCGCATATGGTCAGCAGTCCGCTTAAAATAGGTTAGTAACGACAGACGCAGCGACTCAGGCGACACCAGCTCATGCAGTGCTTTCTCCATGCACAACACCCATTGGTCACGTTCGCTTACGCCAATGGGAAACGGCAAATGCCGCGCACGCAACCGGGGATGACCATGCTCATTGACATAAAGCGGCGGCCCGCCGAGAAAACCGCTCAGAAACATAAACAGTTTGTTTGCGGAATCACTCAAATCCGGCGGATGTAATTGGCGAATACCCTTCGCCTCGGGCAGTTCATTCATCAATTCATAGAACCGATTTACCAACGCACGTAACCCGGTAGCACCGCCTAGCTGGTCGTAGAGCGTCTCTTTATCCATTTCCCGACCCGCCAGCCTATTCGTGAGTGTTGTCCCTGTTCAGCAGAAACAGTTCCATGAGTTCCCACACTGATCCACTAACATAGAATATGCATGGCCAGTCCGAAACTGCAACGATCATCGAAAACAAACACTGCGATGTCCTAGTAAGCTGTGATTTATTAGTACACTGTGAATCCGCAGAAACCAAAACTCAGACCAGTACAGGGGCGTCCATCGTGCCGATGATTACCAATCGTTCTGTCCGTGTTGCATTAATGGTGGCAACCTTCGGTGGCATAAAACCTGCAACCGCTGACGAGCCTGTATTTACGACCGCACCACAACTTGTGCTCGAATCTGGTGCTGGCGAAGGCCCAGTGTGGCACCCAGAGCTGGGTCTTTTGACCAGCGGTGATGGAAACATCAATCGACTGAATCTAAAAGGCGAGACATCTGTCTTCCGATCCGAAGCAGGCTCAAATGGCCTGTTATTTGACCGAGGCGGGCGTCTGATTGTGTGTGAAAACCGCAAACGGCGTATCACACGGACCAATGCGGACGGGACCGTTACGATCCTCGCCCGAACCTATGACGGTCAAAAATTCAACCAACCCAATGATCTGACGATAGATTCCCAAAATCGACTCTATTTTTCGGACCCGCAATACGGTGACCGATCAAACATGGAAATGCTTGATAAGAACGGCACGCACATCGAAGGCGTCTATCGCATCGATCCCGATGGAACGGTCACCCGAATCATCACGCACGAGGTTGACCGTCCCAATGGTTTGGTCATCACCCCCGATGATCGATACCTGTTCGTTGCGGACAACAACAATGGGGTTGGCGGCAACCGCAAATTATGGCGTTTTGACCTGAATTCTGATGGAACTGTGAATCCGAGGTCCAGGACACTGATTCATGATTGGGGAACCACACGAGGCCCCGACGGGATGAAATTAGATCAATTGGGACGCTTGTATGTTGCTGCAGGCTTGAACCGTCCCCACCTGCCGCAGGAAACCGCCACAGAACCCACCGCTGGGATCTATGTCTTCGATACCGATGGAAAGCTGCTGACCTTCACACCGATCACGAGAGATGAAACAACCAACTGTGCGTTCGGTGGCGAAGACGGCAAGACCCTGTTTGTGACCGCCGGTGGGACTCTTTGGAAAATCAGAACGAGCGTTCCCGGAGTTCGCATGACAGGAACCCTTAAACCGTGAACCATCCCCCACACGAAGGGCTCGTTTCCTCTCGCTGAAACGCCCTCGATTAACTGGAACCCTCGCGAGCCCCAAAGGAAAAATCTGAGGGGGTTCGCAGAAACACCCGGAACAGAGACACTACGCCAGCAACGCATCACATTCACCATCTAATGTAGACACCATGGCTATCCAATGGTTCCCCGGGCACATGCATAAAGCCCGGCTCGAAATGCAGGCCGCACTCCCCAAGGTCGACGTCTTGATCGAGGTCCTTGATGCCCGCATACCTTATTCCAGCGAAAACCCGATGCTGGAGGAATTGCGAGGCACTACACCTTGCTTGAAGGTTTTAGCCAAAAGTGACCTGGCCGACGAAACCCGCACAACCGAGTGGGTAGAATTCCTAAATCAATTAGAGAACGTGCGTGCCAGGGCAGTCACGACCGAAGACATTCCCACGATCAGACGGCTCAAGAACACCGCGGCTCGCATGGTTCCCCATCGCGAAGGCCGCACCGTCACCGTGATGGTCGCAGGAATCCCAAACGTAGGGAAATCAACTCTCATCAACGTCTTGGCCGGTCGCAAAATCGCAAAGACCGGAAACACGCCAGCCGTCACTAAACAGCAACAACGCGTGCCTATCGGGGATAGCGTCACACTGCTGGACACACCCGGTGTGATGTGGCCAAATGTCGAAAATCACAACAGCGGCTATCGGCTGGCGATTTTGGGCTCGATTAAAGAAACCGCCATGGACTACGCGGATATCGGTTTCTTTGCAGCCAAGTGTATGACGCAAGACTTCCCGGAAAGAATCAAGGAGCGTTACCAAATCAATGAGCTTCCTGAATCCGAACTGGAACTTATCGAGGCAATCGGGCGAAAACGCGGATGCTTAGGCAAGAGCAATACGGTTGATCTGGACCGGGCGTCGCGAATCTTGGTCACCGAACTGCGTTCAGGAGGATTGGGGCGACTCACCTTGGAAACTCCTGACTCGATGAAACACGAAAAGACGCGAACTGCAATTGCTGTCTCTTATACACATCTGACGCTGCCGACGACTCCTTACGTGTAGA
>CAJXTM010000390.1 GCA_913061385.1 uncultured Rhodopirellula sp.
ATCTACACGTAAGGAGTCGTCGGCAGCGTCAGATGTGTATAAGAGACAGTTCATGTCGCATCACGTCATCGTGATTCACCAATTCCTCGACAACGGCTGGGCAGTCACTTTGTTCTTTTCACTTTGTGTTGCAACCGGTGGCATCTTGTGGGCCTGGCTGTACAACCGGTACAAGACTCTTTACGGACCATGGGTGAGCCATCTTTTGGTCGATCTCGGAATCATGTACATCGGCTACGACTTGGCGACATTCACGAACTGAAACCACCGCAACAGCGTCTCATGCCGCAAACATGCCATAGCGTGTTCAGGCGATATCAAAGCATTTCCGCAACGCGTCGCAATTTTGTGGACGCGTGACTGATCAGCGAGCTAATTCTTTCCTGCCCCAATGCAGATCAAATGCTTGAGCGTTCTGGCGTACAGGTTGCCGTCTGAATAGGAAAGGCTTGAAAGTGTCCATGTTTCACCTAGCGAACCAAGGTCCGCGATCGCAACCAAAGCACTTTCATCAAGTCGCTCTGCTTGCCAACGCACTACGTAAACTACGCCCAACATAGTTGGCATATAAAGAAAATCTCCCACCACGATTGGACTCGCAGCTGACACATGCCCCCAACCGTCACCGGCATTGCGTCGATCTTGAGTGACAAGATGACCGTTCGCATTCTTCATATCATTCTTGACAGGATTTTCCCACGAAACGATCTCATCTTGGCCAGGTACCCGTTTCACCTGCACAGGCACTTGCAAGTACTCGACATTGCCACTTGGCACATGCACACGTCCAAGCAGATAGTCATGATGAGTCCGAAAGTAGTGGTAATCGCCGACCAGAATATTCGACTGATACGTCAGTGGCTTACGGAAGCCTTTGAGTTGTATTTTCTGCCGTGTTTCGTACTGACGATCGACCTGTTTTGTCAAAGTCACATTGTCACGCAAGGAAACTTCATTGAGCGTCTTGCCTGTCATCGTGTCGATTGTCAAATGCTTATCTCCGGCAAAGGCAACAACCACCTCGCTGTCCCAGACAGCATTCTGATGTGCGGCATAGTTTTTCACGGCTCGTTCCCAGAGCACACTTCCATCGCTGCCCTTCAGCATCGACAACCCAAAAGGTTCTTCAGGAGGCTGATGACCACCGCCCCGTCCGGTAAGTATTCCGACCGTGCCATCTGCGAGGCGCCCGCTAATGGTCGTTGAATGGACTGACGTACCAGCAGCAGCAATCCAACCCAGATCGCCTGTAGCCATATGCCGTGTCTGAAGACGATTCCAATACTTCACGCCACGCCCGACCTTCTTAGCCCCGGCTTTGGTCGTAACTTCCAAGGGCAAGTCATCAGGATCGACTCGACTAATCACCACTGAATCATTCAAAATGAACGGTTCATGCTGCCGAGCATGGTGACGACCAAAGGGCGTCCACCGCCGGGACCACTGAATTTTGCCCTCGTGATCAAATCCCTGAACACTTCCACCGACGTTGACGAAAACAACATGCTGCTGATTAGCCACGGGCGACGCAGCGGTATTATCGCTGAACAAACTGGATAAATCGGTTTCACGAACCCCTGGAATCTTTCGCCGCCAGAGTTCCGTTCCGGTTCTGGCGTCAAAACACAGACCCAAAATATCGGAACCAAGTTCTGTATCAGTATCGACAGAGTCATGAGAAGTAACGAACACACGATCACCAACCACAATGATGCCACCCTGCCCGGTACTGGGCAGAGGCGAGATCCAGCGAACGTTTTCGCCCAAAGCCACACTGAAATCAGTAACCGCCTGCCCTGAAACAATGAAATTCCCATCCGGACCGGATGCCTGAGGCCAATCTGCCGGCACTGGCGTACTGACCAAGCAAAAGCTTAATTGCAGCAGCAAAACACATCTAAATCGAAACACGACATATCCTTTTAAATTCCAACAGTTTCTCGACAACCCAGACACCAGCATCCAACCCAGACACCAGCATCCAAACCAGCGAACACCCGATCTCTAAAGCTTGCCACGGATCGACAGATCATCGACGACTGCTGACTTCCCAACCGAAAGTCGCAACCGACGTTTTGTGGGATGACTAATCCCAGGAGACTTAAATCCACCAACATCAACGCCATCCAGATTAACACTCATCTGATCATCCTGAACCTCAACCACGAGCGAGTGCCATACGTCAGCCTTAAGCTTGACCGGAAATGTTTTCGTCTTCTGAGCAATCAACTTCTTCTGCTGCTTGCTTAATTTTCCAGCAAGTTTCAATTCTCGATTACCTAGATTCATAGGTCCTGTTTTCAAGTCCGTGATATCGACTTTATTAAGCCGAATCCTTGCCACACAGATGTGGCCTGCATGTACCGATTTCTCTTGCATGTCAGCCAAGTTGATCCCCAGATCATCACCAACAGAAAGACGAAATCTCATTTCGATCCGTGCGTCACGAAAATCAACATCCTTTACCACGGAAACTCCGTGATCGGCTACGGGATGTCGCGAGATCCATAAAACGCCATCTTTCAAGTCCACCTGTTTGTTGCCCTTGGCTCGTTTTTTACTATTGGTTTCCCAACCGTTCCCAATCTGTTCCATGGCATCATCGGCCTCGACCCGCTCGAAGTCATCTTCAAACAGAATTGGACCCTGACTTGCTTCATCAGCGTCACCTGGAGCCTGCCCGTGCACTGACCCGCCAGCACTGAGAACGAACACAAATCCAAGAAGTATAAATAAAGACCGATTCATCGAGTAGCATTCCTGTTGACGGATATTCATGGACGGAATCTGCAAGGATATTGAGCGGTGGAATCAGTTGAATTTGGAGCTCAAGTTCGCTGTGACTGAACGAACCAACCAACCAACCAACCAACCAACGGAGTTGGGGCCAGCATGAACCGCAGCACATCACAAGCCGCGTTGAGGTCGCGTTGTCCCGGTCACAAACCAGGAACAGAATGAGGTGAGGGTGTGGGGGACTGCTCGTGACTGGACTGGCGCGTATGGTCGCATTGCGTTTCGCCCAGCAATACAAATCGCTAACCGAACTACCCAAACAGCATAGCATCTAGCACAGATTCGATGTCATTTACGCGATGAAGGCTCGAACTGCCGGCAGCAGCAATGGAGTGCAGATCCTAACAACCACGACTCATTCGGCACCACGTGGCCGCAGTGATCCGTTCATCTTTTTTTAACCAAGCCGATCGGTTGCTACGTGATACTGCGGATCCTCGGATAAATTGACCTCGACAAAATCACCTGCTCGGTCAAGCAATCCTCGGCACTCATCGCTGAGATGGGTAAGATGCAATCGTTTCCCGCAGTCTTCGTATTTTTCGGCAAGGGCATTGATCGCTTCCAGCGCTGACTGGTCGTACACTCGCGTGTAATAAAAATCGATCACGACATCTGTAGGATCACTGGCAGGATCGAACAAATCTCTAAACGAGGATACCGACGCAAAGAAGAGTGGCCCGTGCAACTGGTAAATCTTGCTGCCATGCTTGTTGATCTGAACATCAGCCCCAAGATGCATGGCATGCTTCCAAGCGAACACAAGGGCGGAGACGATAACCCCAAGGATCACCGCAGTGGCGAGGTCGTGCATCAGCACGGTGTAACCAGCAACCAAGACCATCACGCCCACATCACTTCGCGGCATGCGGTGGAACATCTTGAGAGAGGCCCATTCGAATGTACCGATCACGACCATGAACATGACACCTACGAGTGCCGCCATCGGAATCCGCTCAATCCAAGGCCCCAAAAACAGAATGAACAACAATAAACAGATCGCTGCAGTGACCCCAGACAATCGGCCTCGACCACCGGAATTGACGTTGATCAATGATTGTCCAATCATCGCACAACCGCCCATGCCTCCGAAGAGTCCACAGACGATATTGGCCGTTCCCTGACCAATGCACTCGCGATTGCCACGTCCTCGTGTTTCAGTGATTTCGTCGATCAAAGTCAGTGTCATAAGAGACTCGATCAACCCAACACCAGCCAAAGTCAGGGCAAATGGGAAAACGATCCAAAGAGTTCCAAGAGTCATTGGAGGAACCACGTATTCGTAAAAGAATAGCTGGGGCAGACCACCACTAATCGACGCATTCGCAGTCGCAGCAACACCAGTCCCAGCAACACCAGCCCCAGGCTTTGAATCGTCACTAGTAACCGAAGCGGTTCCTGCTATCCCGACTCCATTGATGGCATCGGCTTTGACTGGGGCAAGGCTGACCAGTGTGTATTGATCATCCATCGGCACAGCAGCCGTTTCTGACTCACTGGTAGTCGAATCATCAGCAGACTTCACCCGGTCAGCTACTCGTCTTGCATCGGCGTTGGCTTTCAACATATCGCCGACCGTGGCAACAAAGTTTTCCTTGCTACCATCAGACTTGAAGTTGGAATTAACCGCGATTGAGATGAAAGTAACGGTCAGAATTGCAACGAGTGACGGCGGAACAGCTTTGGTAACTTTGGGAAGCAGCCAGATGATCGCCATGGTAAGCACGACAAGTCCCAGCATCATTGCCAATGCTGTTCCCGAGATCAGTTGCAGTTGGCCACTGACACCATCAAACGTCTGAAAGCTGCCGAACTGAGCGAGACAGATAACAATCGCCAGTCCATTTACAAACCCTAACATCACGGGATGGGGCACCAGGCGGATCAATTTCCCAAGCCGCAAAAAGCCCACGACCAACTGAATAACCCCACATAGAATGACGGTCGGGAACAGGTACTCAACGCCATGCATGGCGACGAGTCCGACCACAACCACAGCCATCGCGCCAGTTGCCCCGGAAATCATTCCCGGCCGACCTCCCAACAAGGCGGTAATCAGTCCGATAAAAAACGCCGAGTACAAGCCGATGATCGGAGACACCCCGGCCACAAAGGCAAAGGCGATCGCCTCAGGCACAAGTGCCAAAGCTACGGTGATACCGGAAAGAACGTCATCCTTGGCAGTCGTTGTCCGCGACCGAAAAAACTGGAGCATATTGTCAAACGTCTGTCTCTTATACACATCTCCGAGCCCACGAGACCGAGGCTGATCTC
>CAJXTM010000391.1 GCA_913061385.1 uncultured Rhodopirellula sp.
CGAGATCAGCCTCGGTCTCGTGGGCTCGGAGATGTGTATAAGAGACAGGTCCAACCACTTGTCAACACTCATTCGCTCGAGCAACTTTGGTGTCAAACCATAGGCATCATCGTTGAATGAAGTGTCAATCACGAATTGCAGTGCGGCTCTCTGCTGTGCTGCTGGAACGACCTCGACAGGTGGACGATTACCAGGATCACCCTTTTTGTCGCGGTTGATGAATGCTCCACCAATCCAGTTAGCCATCATGTTTACCGAGCGTGTCTGCAAGCTGAGTGTCAGCTCGTAACCGCGGCGGGCTTTGGCCCAACTGTCACCTTCTTTGACAAACTTGTCGAGGATTCGCTCGCGATAAAGTTTGATCAGCTTCCGCTGTTCATTGGCGTAGTCGAGTGGATCTTTCGAGAAGTCGTAGCGACGAGCCAGCGGATCAGGACCGTTGGTGTCTTCGTCTGTTGCGTATTGCAACTCTGGTTCGTTGCAACGCTTGAGAATATCAGCGAGCTTTTTATCATCGGATGTATAGCCGTATTCAATTGCCCAGTAATCATACGGTCCGATGTCGATCATTCCGTAATCACCTTGAACTTCACCTGATTCAAGTCGGTAGTTGATAGGCGTGTAGTCCATCACCGATGCGGTGAAGGTTTTTTTGCCTTTGACATCTTTGCTGTTGATTTCATCCATGGTCAGCAAGGCAGAGGCTTTGAAGTTGTGACGTAGACCAAGGGTGTGTCCCACTTCGTGGGCAACCAAGTCAGCAAGAAGTGGTCCTACGAACCATTCGGGCATGCCATCGAGCATGGGGTCGGATCGTGCTTCAGGTTTCTTTGCTGCAGTTTCGCTATCTTCCTTCTTGTCGTCAGCGTCTTCATCCTTCTTTTCTTCATCGTCTGCTTCCTTGTCGTCTGTTTTGTCCTCGTCGGCGTCGTCTTTTTCTTTGTCGCCTTCCTTCTCCTTGGACTGATTCTTCTTTCTACGCTTTTTCTGTTTCTCGGCCTCTTCGGTGGCCATCAAAGACAGTGCCCAATCCATCCGGGCCAGAGCGAGATCCAAGTTGCGACCGCTGGCAGCCATGCACAAGCCATTCTTTTGGCTGACATGTCCATACAGTCCATCGAATTCATCGTCGCCAAGCAGTGAGGGATCGGCTTGAGCAAATGAATAGCCACCGAAAGGCTGTTGGGACTGCCGCTGGAATTGACTTCGAAGGTAATTCCCCTGCTCGGCTGGAGCCAAGCGAACACGGGGATCCCAACGTGGATTCTTTCCAAGCCACGCCAGCGTCTCTGCTGCCATGCCTTCCATGGCCAACTTGGGCATCAGGTCTTCATAGTTGTAGTTGAAGTGCCGGATCCAGCCGTCGGTCAAGATGATGTCGGCATCGAGAATTTCGCCAGTGGAAGGGTGCACACGACTTGGACCAATTGCTGTTCCTACATCGTTGTTCAACCAGCGAATGAAGTTGTAGCGAACGTCCTCAGGATCTTTTTCCATGTGAATGCCGCTTTGGGCATCCTGGTACTCGATTACGATCGCGTCAATCAAACCTACTTTTTCAAACGCCTTGTTCCAGTAGTCAACACCGGCTTTGATCCATCGGCGATAGCGGACGGGCGCGGTGTGCTCGACGTAAAAGCGAAGCGGCTCTTTCGGAGGGCTGAGTTGCAGGCTGGGATCACGCTTCTGTAATTTCCAGCGATTGATGTATCGGACGCGTGTATCATCATCCTCGTACTTACTCAAATCTGAAAAGGAAGTGGTAAAGTAACCCACTCGCTCATCAGCTTCGCGAGCCTTGTAGCCGGCAGTGGCGCTGGGCACTTCACTGAACGAGTAGTGGATGGTTTGCAGGCGGCCACTGCCACCGACAATCTCAAATGCGACCTCGACGTTACCCGGGAAGACCTTTGCCGAAGCCAGCTTGCTGATTCGCGAATTGCTGATGCGAACCGAGGAGCCGAAGAAGCGACTTGCGTTGCCTACCAGAAGCGCGTCCAAGTCGATGACAGGGCCACCGGAGGGGCCTAGTGCCAAGATCGCTACGTCCAGCAGTACTCGATCGGTGAACAAGCGTTTGACGGATGCTTTGCTTTCTGGATCGCCAGTAGCTCTGATATCCAAGTTGGGAGCGATCAGGGCCAGACGATCACCGTAGCGACGCCACTGCACGACCCAGTCACCCGACTGCAGACCAGCGTATTTATCTCCGCTGCTGACAGTTAGGGCGATGAAGTAGTTCTTTCCCATGAAGTTCTTGGGCAACTCACCCAGCAGCTGGGCGTCCTTTTCCTTCTTCCATAGCGTGAAAAGACCCTTGGGGTTCTTTTGGTCATTAACGGCGAGTTTCGTGTAGCCCTCGGAGACTTTGTCAAACGGCGCGAGAGCGGCCTGTGCCGTCGCCAGAGGGGCGAAAGCGAGGGCGAGAATAATAATTTTGTAGTGGTATTTCATTCCAGACACTTGAGATGATTAAGGAGCGGATTCCTTGGAAAGGTTAGGCCACGGAAAAGCGTTGCAAGGAAAAGCAACGCTTTTTGAGTCGAATTTGAGTGGGCGGGAGACGCCTACCACCTTCAACGCGCGGGAGAGGTGCTTAGTTCGGCACAACTTACCGTTTTATCCGATAAAGTAGGAGGAATCCAAACAATCTTTCCCACTTCTTCGCATTGTTTCGAGTGGAGGTACCCGAAAATTGCGTCAGTTCGGCTCTTCGAAGTGATCTGGTCGCCGACATTGACGGTCTGCCTACTGACGTCAACAATTCATGCACAGGCTTTTTTAACTGTGCCGATGCCGGGCTAGCCCGGTTCACCCCCTCATCATCGAGAATAGGCCGAATGAATCCATTGCAGCAGCAAGATCCAGCAGTCTGGAACGCGATTGAAGCCGAAGCTATCCGCCAGCAGGATGGTCTCGAGATGATCGCCAGCGAAAATTACACGAGCTTGGCGATCATGCAGGCCGCCGGTAGTGTGCTGACAAATAAATACGCCGAGGGTTACCCGGGCCGCCGGTACTACGGAGGGTGTGAGCATGTCGATGTTGTCGAAAATATCGCTCTGGAGCGGGCTCGACAGCTCTTTGGTGCCGAAGCCGCCAACGTGCAACCGCACAGTGGATCCCAAGCCAATACAGCTGTGTACCTGAGCTGCTTGGAACCAGGTGACCACGTTCTCGGGCTTGACCTAGCCCAAGGTGGACACCTGACTCATGGCATGAAGTTGAATATTAGCGGCCGGCTCTACAATTTTCACAGCTATGGTGTTGATCCGGAAAATCACCGACTCGATTTTGATCAAGTTGCCTCCCTTGCACGAGAGCACAAGCCAAAACTGATTGTCGCAGGGGCGAGTGCCTATCCACGCGAGATTCCACATGACAAGTTTGCCGAAATAGCGAACGAAGTCGGGGCTCGACTGCTGGTCGATATGGCTCACTATTCTGGGCTGGTCGCCGCTGGGGTTCATAATAGCCCAGTGCCTTATGCGGACTACGTTACGACTACGACACACAAAACGTTGCGTGGTCCCCGCAGTGGTCTGATTCTTTGCAAAGAAGAGCACCTTAAATTGGTCAACCGGAATGTGTTCCCCGGAACGCAGGGTGGCCCACTCATGCACGTGGTCGCGGGCAAGGCTGTCTGCTTCGGCGAAGCCATGCAGGATGATTTCAAGGTTTATGGCCAAGCGGTGGTAGATAATGCCAAGGTACTTGCTGAGACGCTGATGGCTAATGGGCTGCCTTTGGTGAGTGGTGGCACTGAAAATCACTTGATGCTGGTCGATGTCACTGCAGCTGGACTTGGCGGGAAGAAGGCCGAGGCAGTGTTGGACAACTGCGGAATCACCGTCAACATGAACATGATTCCGTTTGATACCCGTAAGCCGATGGATCCTTCGGGTATCCGAATCGGAACCCCCGCGCTTACCACTCGCGGGATGGGGCCAGAAGAAATGAAACGCGTCGGCGTTTGGATACAGCAGGCATTAAGCAACTCGGACGACTCTGTTATCCATCAAAAGATCTGTGGCGAAGTCCGTGATATGTGTGATGACTTCCCGGTTCCCGCGGGGCGAGTTGCGACCGCTCCAGCATGCTGATCTACCACTGTTTCAGATTGTCTGAATACTGTTACCGCAAATTTTTACCCCGTTGCACCCCTCAATCCGTTCAATGCACCGAATTCTGATCGCTGATGACAATGACGCTAATCGGGAACTGCTCGAGGCTTATCTTGTTAATGTCGAATGTGAGATCGAGACGTCTATTGACGGACAGGACACTTTGGACAAGGTCGCATCCTTTAATCCGGATCTGGTCCTGTTGGATGTCATGATGCCGAGGCTGAGCGGGTTTGAGGTTTGTGAAACGCTGAAAGGTGATCCCGACACCAGTCGTGTGATGATCCTGATGGTGACCGCCTTGAACGAGTTGGGTGATATCGAGCGTGCTGTTTCAGCGGGAACGGACGACTTTTTGAGCAAACCTGTCAATCAGGTCGAATTGCTCAAGCGGGTAGAGAACATGCTTAAGCTGAAGGGCACGGCGGATGAGCTGGAACGCTTGAGGCAATATATTCAGGACATGGAGGAGAGTAACTGAGCTGTTGCCTGCTTCGATTCCTAGCCGCCGCCGGTGTAGAGGGAAACGGTTTTATGATTTCCGTTTCTCAGAACGCTGACTACTGTTTGGCATCCGACTTGGGGCGCAGCGGGTCGTTCTTGTTGAGATCCAAGATTGTTTGCACGACGTCGATCATTTGATCCAGTCGGAATGGTTTGAATAGCACGCACTTTGGGTGAAGGCCATTCTGTCGAGCTTTCACGATTGAGTGTCCGGGGTCGTACCCGAAGCCAGTCATCAGAACCATCGGCACGCGGTGAATGATGTCACCAAGTCGTAGCATCAATTGATAGCCGCTGAAGTCAGGCAAGCGAATGTCGCTAATTATGACGTCGTAGCCACTTGATCCGCCACTGCTGCGGACCATCATCACAGCTCTGTCTCTTATACACATCTGACGCTGCCGACGACTCCTTACGTGTAGAT
>CAJXTM010000392.1 GCA_913061385.1 uncultured Rhodopirellula sp.
CCAAAGCCGAGCATCAACCACGGTTTGGGCTCGTTCTTTGCCGCGAATCGTTCAACGATGAAGAGCATTGTTGCGGAGCTCATATTGCCGTGATCTGAAAGAACGCTTTTTGATGTTGATAATGCATCGACTGGAAGCGACAGGGCGTTTTCGACGGCAGATAAAATGCGCGAGCCGCCAGGGTGAACCGCCCACCCGCCGATTGAATTGATTGACTCACCATTCTGCTCGAGGAAATCACTTAGATAGGTGGCGAGGTGTTGTTCAATCAAATGCGGCACTCGCGCGGAGAGTGTCATTTGATATCCATTGTCTCCGATGCACCAAGTCATTGCGTCGCGGCTTTCAGGGACCAGAAAAGATCCGACCGCGTCCACCGAGCCTAGAAACAACTCGTCGTTCGTAGAACCCTCGCTTAGCTCATCAAGCGGGCTGTTATCTGGATCCGATTCGAGCACAATTGCAGCAGAACCATCGGCAAAAAGTGCATTGCTCACAATGTGATCTGTCACCATGCCATATTGGTAGTGAAGACTACAAAGTTCAACACAGCACATTAGAACCTTGGCCTCCTTGTCAGCAGCAATGAGTCCATTTGCGGCACGGAGGCCATTGATTGCTGCATGACAGCCCATGAAACCAACTTGAATCCGCTGCGTTGTGTAGGGAAGTTTCAGCTCGTCGATCAATGCTATATCAATTCCGGGAGCGTTGAATCCGGTACACGAGACTGTAATGAGGTGTGTGATTTGATCGCTCTGCAGCCCACTTGCGTTCAGCGCAGTACGTGCAGCCTTGTTCGCAAGTGCAGGTGCCTCGCTGCGGTAACGGTCGTTTCGCAGTTTCGTTCCAGGGCCGCGATCATCAATGTCGGCGGCGGGTGTGTAAAAACTGTTCTTAATATCAGAGTCAGCTGATTCTTCCAGCAATACGCTTCCGCGGTGCTCGATACCTGTGCGTCGGTATAACGCTTGAATCTTTCGGGATTCAACAGGCGAGGCACGTGAGATTTTCGTGGCGAAGCTTGCGCTCGCTTGGCGATTGGCTCGATATCTTGGTACTGCCGTTCCTATTCCCGTGAGGCGACCACCTGTCTGGCGTGCTGTGTTTTTTGTTTGTGGGATAGTTGCATTCGACATAGGACTGATCGATCCGGGCTGCAAAAGTAGGCTTGCCAGTAAATGTGCTTTGCCAATGCGAAAGCCTCGATAGCATCACTGACGTGGGGATTGTATGGCGTGCAGCGGCATTGTCGTAGGTGATGGGTTCATGATGAACAAACGTTACGATTTCCCATGGCTGAAGGGTGTGTGCGCATGTTGTTGCCATCCTTTTGATCCCCTTCGCAAAATCTCTGCATGGCTGCCTGTCTGTCGGCAGCCATGCCTTGGGGCTGACGTTCGAGAGGGCCCGTATCGCTCTTGTTTCAGAAACGAGTACGGACCTGCTTGCGTAGCCCTGATTTAAATCAGGGAGTCAGGACATGCACCCTTCACTAGGAGAGGGTGTGCTATTCGAACGCAGTGAGTACCTTTCGCTCTTTTACCGGATACCAATCAGTGATGGCCTGCGACAGCTTGCGAACCACTTCAGGGTTGTCCTTGGCCAGATTCTTATTTTCCCAAGGGTCATTGTTGAGGTGGAACAGTTGTGGGCGTTGCTCTGTGCGTGGGTGGGTGGACTTGTAGCGATTGACTTCCCCGTCATACGTTAGCAGTAATTTCCAGTTTCCCTCAATGCACCAACGAAACAACAGGCTTGCCTCCGGCTTCTCTATGTCGGCGATGTCATGAGCAAAGCTTTCCCCAAAGATCCGAGAGCGGTCAATTGAATTTCCATTTTCCAGTTCGGAAAGTATGTTCAAGCCCGGTAGACCGGATGGGATTTGCACGCCGGCAGCTGCCAGCATCGTTGGAACGATATCGAGGCTCGAGACCACTTCGGCTCGTTCGCCCGCTTTGATCTTTCCCGGCCAACGATACATGATCGGTGTCCGTATACCGCCCTCGTTGGGAGTCTGTTTGGATCGTGGGGCATAACCTCTCGTTGTCGGGCTTTGGATCCAACCATTGTCAGTCACATACACCACCAAGGTATTGTTCGAGATGCCTTTCTCGTCAATGACGCCGAGTAGTTCGCCGCAAGTTTCATCGAACCAGTCGCACATCGCATAATACCGCGCGACGGTGGTAGGGGTGCCTGCTTGGTTGTACTTGTCGAACAGACGCTTGGGTGGATTGTGTGGTGTATGGGGAAGGAAGGGCGCATACCAAAGGAAGAACGGTTTATTCTTCTCGGTTGCCATGTCAACGAATTCTTTGATCGGCTCGATTCCATTGCGTCCAATCTTGAGGCCGTCGTCGCCATGTCTCCCACCGGGTTCTGGGAATCCTCGGGTCATGCCGTGCGTGAATCCAGAATTCTTGAAGCTCCCCTCCCACAGTTTTCCACTCTGGTGACTTAGGTAGCCAGTTTCACCGAGTAATTTGGGGACTGTTTGATATTGATCGAGGTAAGAGATAAGTTGCCCGCACCTGTCTTTGTACAGCTGCGAGTTTCGCTCGGCATACTTGGGTGACGGGTCGTTGCCTGTGATGCCGTGTGTCGATGCGTAGTGTCCCGTCAGAAGCGTTGCTAACGAAGGTCGACAAAGAGCGGTGGGGACATAGCCACGCGGGAATACCGCGCTTTGCCGTGCTAGTTGATCGAGGTGCGGAGTTTTGATTTGCTCATGACCCATGAAACCATAGTCGTTCCACGCCTGATCGTCCGAAATGATCAACACAATGTTGGGTTGACGATCGTCTGCCAAGGTAGTTCCACAACAAATCAATGCTGCACATGAGAAGAAAAGTGTGGGTAAATAGGTCGTCGGTTTCATGGAGACTTGATGTTTTAAGGGGAGAGAGATGCGGCTGATTGTACTGTTGGCTGATTGACCGCTCGGAATGTTAAAAGCAAGCCGCTGGAGGCGCAAGAATCTGGGTTGCACGCTTGTGGTACGCTCGGCGCAGAGATGCGGGCAATGCACTTTGAGGGGCCCACACACTTATGGAAGCGGGAAAGGCCAAAAAAGTTGGACTGTTCTTCCCACAGTACATGCATAATTGTAGTTGTTTGATCGACTAAATGCGAGGTTGAGGCCGTGTGCAAACCCACTTGGTTGATCGTGGAGTGCCGCTGGTGCGACGCGATCTAGCTCATCAGTTCTAGATCCGCAGATTCGTACCACGCAGAGGCCACCGTGCGTTTGCACTCGACAAAATACTTCCACTCTTTTCGTTTGAAATCCCAAGCGACTCGTTCGATTCTGCCATCTTGAAATGAATCAGGTAGACACACACGGACGGTGTCAAAAATCACAAGTTTAGGGCTGGTGATGTGATCGGGATTCGGATTCATTTTAAGCAGCAGGCCGAGAATCGCCATCCGCAGGTTTTGTGTTTGCGATGGTGTCTCATTACTCTCTGCTTCTTCCCGCGAAGTGCGGTGGACCACCTTGATTGCGGCTGATTTGGTGCCGTCATAAGGGGTCAACGAATGAATTGTCAATTCCTGCGAGATGAGTTGCATGATCAAGGTTCCCGAACGAAGGCATTAGCAAACGCGGACTTCCTTGATTCTAGTCGATATCACGCGGCCTCATGTGATTAACAAAAGTTTATCTATTGAGTTTTTTTGAACGGCAACCAGGGAAGGGGTGGCATGATCGTTGCAGCCAATCGCCGTGAAATCCGCATCTTAGTTTTGCAAGAATCCGAACAGGTCGCGGACTTGGCGTTCAGAAAGGTTATCAAGGAGTCCTGTGGGCATCACTGAGACATCGGTTTCTTTCAGCTCTTCAATTTCGCTCGTTGGGATCACTTGAGTTCCTTGTGCATTTGAAATGGTGACGTCACGGTCGGACTTGTGCTGTAGCAGTCCAGTTATGACCTTGCCATCAATGGTTCGCACAATTGACATCAGGTAGTCCTTGGAGATCGACGAGTTTGGTGACACGATATTCTCTAACAGGTATGGAATGTTGGTTCGTTGTGTGCCGCTGAGGTCTGGCCCCACATTTCCTCCCTGTCCAAAAAACTTGTGGCAGGTGCCACAATGTTGACGAAAGAGTTTTGTCCCGTTTGATAAGTTCGCGTCTGCGATGTGCTCGGGGGTGAGGGCCTTGAGATGGGTAGCGATGGCCTTTTGTTGTTCTTTGGGGGTGTGTGAGATTGTTCCCCACATCTGTTTGAGTGTTTTGTTGATTTCAGGGTTGTCGTGAGCTTGGATCTGGCGAGCCGTGAAAGCTGTTATTTCCTCGCTCTGGATTACTCCACGGGCGACGCCAGTTAACAGTGCCTTAGCTGACTGGGGTGTTGCGGCGAGAGCGTTGAGTGCTGCCTGTTTTTCTTGTCGATTGTAGGATGGGTAACCCTTCATGATTGTGCCCGGGGTGTGTTGATCGCTGACCACGGAAAGTCCTTGCAGGGCTGCCAAGCGGACCGCCCGGTCAGTGAGAAGTCGTGTCAACAAGTCCCTCAACTGCGGTGCTTTGGAGTTGACGAGGGCGTTGATTGCGAGCGTTCTGGTTTCTGGCGATTCCCCACGATCAATCGCCGTTTTGCGTAATTGTTGGATTGCGTTTGGGTCATTGAACAGCAGTGCGAGACGCACACCGAGTTGGCGGAGTTGCTGGTTCGAAGTTGTCGCAATTGATTTTGATGTTTTCGGCCAAGAGCTTGGCATGGGAAGCTGACGTACTCCTTCATATCCCTTGAGCAGACCCGTCAGAATATCCACAGCAAACAAGGGATCTGCAGACGTGTCGATCTTGGTGATCAGGTAATTGAGGGTCGCTTGCTGATTTCTTGATAGTGCTATGCGTCTCGCGATGTTCTCACGTAATTTTGGAACCTTCGCATGGAATGCAAGTTCTACGTACCGCTCAGCGTCTTCGTGGATCAGGGCTTCGATTCCGTACCAAAGCATGAACGGCAGGTTCTGATCAGTTGCATCTTCAGAATCTGTCTCTTATACACATCTCCGAGCCCACGAGACCGAGGCTGATCT
>CAJXTM010000393.1 GCA_913061385.1 uncultured Rhodopirellula sp.
AGATCAGCCTCGGTCTCGTGGGCTCGGAGATGTGTATAAGAGACAGATGCAGAAGTGACCCATCCGCGGCACCACTGGCCATGAAACAGTTCAGGCGTACTGGCATGTGCTTCTGACCATCAAAAAGATTAACTGATTCGACGCCACTACCGCATTGTAGTCTGCGAAAACCAAGCCAAACCTCCCACCACACCGGCAGGAGTACTTGAGTTCGAGCACCCTCGCCAAAAACTCAGTTGCTTCACCATCAGCACCCAGCTTCACAGGCACGCTCGCGTATGAGGCCCGATTCTACCGACCGAATCTGCATGCGGACATGCTGTACCGGCGAATTCTTCCTGTGGCACCCCTTGGGCTGGACCGCCCAGAGTGGTGCATCGGTAGCAACGCCTGCGAATAGCGGGCACACGCAGGTTCGTCCTGTTTGACCAGATTATGTTCGTCATGACATTGCCACAGATTCAGTGCCGTCGTCGCTAAAAAGCTGGATCTGCCGGATATCGATGTAATCGCAAAAACGGGTAAACTGCGGCGAATCAATCCACCTCAACCCCGAGACATTCCATGCTGTTAGGCTCACACGTTTCCTGCCAAGGCGGAATTTCCAAAGCCGTCGGACGCGCCGAGGAGGTTGGTTGCGAATGTATCCAGATATTCGTCAGCAACCCGCCTCGCCAGTGGCCGGTATTCAGTGACGAAAAGCCGGATTCTGTTACCGTGCAAGAATTGCAAACTGGAGCAAACTCAGGTTCGGGAACACAGCAATGGAGAGCTAAACCACTCGCGACCTCAGCGATCGAAGCATGGAACTCAGCAATCTCAGCATCGACAGTCAGTCATCCCATCGCACACGCCTCCTATTTGATCAACATGGCGTCACCCAAGGATGAGTTGTTTCGCAAATCGATCGATGCTTTGGTGATCGAACTAGAACGCGCGAACTCACTTTCACTGAACGGCCTTGTGGTTCATCCTGGTTCATTCACTGAGAGCTCTGAATCGGAAGGACTCGCTCGTATCGTTGATGCAGCCTCCGAAGCCCTGGAGCGAGTAGCGGCTGGGACATGCAAACTGTTGCTCGAAAACACCGCGGGCCAAGGTTCTTGCCTTGGGCACACCCTTGAACAACTGGCCTACATGGTAGATGGAATTGGCCACTCAGATCGAATCGGCATCTGCCTCGATACATGCCATGCCTACGCCGCCGGTTACGAGATCAACACTCGGCAAGGCTTTGATGAGATGCGAAAAAAGATGGATGACCTATTACCTGAAAACGCCATCGCAACCCTGCACCTGAACGACAGCAAAAAACCTCTCGGGAGCCGAGTCGATCGACACGAACATATTGGCCTAGGTGAAATAGGTCTGGACGCATTTCGTTTCGTGCTTGAAGATTCGGTGCTTGGCAAATTGCCCGGATACCTCGAAACGGAAAAAGGTATTCATGAAGAAACGGGCGAAGAATGGGATGTAATTAATCTTCGCGTCTTGCGAGAACTCCAATGAATCAGCACGATTTACTCGAACATGAAAGGTATCAACCGTTCCATAGTCCTTTATACGACTCCCCCTGCAAGAAATTCTTAGCATTGCTTCTCTGTCTGCTCTGCACGCTTTCAGGGACATTTACCATTGCAGATGCCGAACGACCAAAGCAACAAAAAACCTGCTGGATTTGGGCGCAGGCAAAACAGGAAGAACAGGCAATTCACGATGAAATCCTGTTCAAAAAAGAGTTCCAAGTACCACACGACCAGACCACCGCCAGTCTGAAATTCTCTCCCTGCTTTAGCCACCTGCGAATCAAGATCGATGGGACATTGATCGGAAGTGCCTCTCCCTATCAAGGAATGAAGGAGGCCCAACTACAGCATCACCTGTCTGCAGGCAGTCATTCATTAACCGTCGAAGCTGTAGGCGTTGATGGCCCCTCAGCTTTCTTTACCGAACTGACGCTCACCAACCGCGCTCATCCGAACAAGATCATCCACAGTGACAGCGACTGGCTGCCAACCAGGACATCAACGTCGCATCAGCAACCCCAGTCCCAGGTTGAGATTGTTAATCTCGGTCCAATCGAAGCAGCATTTTCGCATCCACAGCAGCGGCGGGTTGGCATTGATGCACTCGACAACTACGAGCAATGGAAACTTGCTCTTCGCCAAGAGTCCGACGACCAGCAGGACACGGGCACGTTCGCGATTGCTGGTGACTTCCAGATACAACAGGTTCCATTTTCAACCAAGCCGTTAATGGACCTCGGGTCGTGGGTCAGCATGACGATTGACTCCGACGGTCGCCTGATCATCGCTCGAGAAGCCAATGGATTGCTTCGCTTGACATTGTCACCCGAAGGAGACTCAATCGAATCAACCGAGTGGATCAATCGTGACTTGAAAGAATGCCGCGGCCTGACTTTTCGAGGCGAGGAATTGTTTGCAAACGCAAACAACTCCAAGGGTTTGTATCGTCTGCGTCCAATGGGAGACGGATTCGGCGAGCCAGAATTGATTTACGCCTCAAGTGGTGGAGTCGGGCATGGGCGAAACGATCTAGTGGTTGGCCCCGACCAACTGCTTTATGCAATCCATGGCGACGCGGTGGACTTGCCAAAAAACGCAGTGGATCACACATCTCCCTATCGACAAGCCGCCAAGGGCACAAAGACAAGCGAGGGGCATCTACTGAGGATTAACCCTGACAATGGCAAAGTGGAGATTCTGGCAGCCGGGTTAAGGAACCCCTACGGGATCGACTTCAATACACTGGGAGACTGCTTTACCTACGATGCGGATGCGGAATACGACATGGGGGCACCCTGGTATCGCCCAACACGCATGCTTCATCTAACAACGGGCGGCGATTTTGGGTGGCGCGGTGTCACGCGTTCCTGGCCCGCCTATTACCCCGACCATCCTGATAACGCTGTCCCCGGCCTCGATATAGGCAAAGGGTCACCGACGACGGTTAAGTTTGGCACGCGGAGCAACTTCCCTCCAAAGTACCGTCAAGGCCTGTTTGTACTGGACTGGGCTTATGGCCGTATCTTACTTGTAAACCTGCTTCCCAGAGGCAGCAGTTATACGATGACAAGTGAAACATTTCTCAAAGGCCGTCCGCTCAACGTGACGGACCTCGACTTTGGCCCTGACGGCAGCATGTATCTGATCACAGGTGGAAGAAAAACTCAGTCGACACTTTATCGCGTGAAGTACATTGGCAAGCGACTTGGACCTGCGGAAGCAAATACAGAAACCGTTACTGCTCATCACGTTAAATGCCAAAATTTCGCTTCCACGTCTCGGCAAGCACGTCACGATCTTGAATCTTTGCTCACCAACGAAATCACTGACCAGCAATTTGGTACGGCATGGCAACAACTTGGGAACCCAGATCCCTGGATCCGCCACGCCGCCGCTCGTGTCGTTGAACGAGTGCCTACCTCGCAATGGGAAGAAAAGGCGTTAGGAGAGACCGACCCAAATGTCGCGGTTCAAGCGATCACTTGCTTGATGCGATCCCAGGAATCCAAAAACTCTGCACAGGCGATCATGCGTCTGGCAGAACTAGCTCGCAAATCAAACAGCCAAACAAAGCCATCTGATCCCAACTACAGTATTCGGCCACATGCCCTCTATGGAATAAAACTGGCTCTCGCGCAGTTGGGAAAACGCTCGAAAAAGTTCGATCAGAAGCTCATCGCTTCCCTATCGGCGATGTACCCCGCTGCAACAACGAATACTTCAACAAATGATACTGCATCGTCTGTTGAATCCATGCATATCCTCCACGAGCAGAACCGACTTCTCAGCGAACTGCTGGCAACTCTTGGTGACAAGTGGGTCGTCAGCAAAACAATTCAACTACTCAAGCAAACCACGTCCGCGGAGCAACGCCTACATTACCTGTACGTCTTGCGCAATGTGGTTACAGGTTGGACACCGGATCTACGCCGAACCTACTTTACGAATCTTGCGATGGCAGCAGAGGAGGTGGGTGGTGCAGGGCTTCCGGATTTCCTGCAACGAATTAAGGAAGACGCGATGAAACAGGTTTCGGCTGAGGATCAACCAACATTAGCAGCGATCGTGGATGAATGGCGTGCTTCCGAGGAACCAACGGCCTCACTCACCGCGGTTCCACGCCCGATCGTACAAGTTTGGACCGTAGAACAGATTCTCAGTGGCACTCACCCCACAGGGAATAAAAAGGATGGAAAAAAAACATTTGCAACGGCAGGATGCATTCACTGCCATCGCTTCGCCACGGATGGGCAGGTGCTTGGTCCCGACCTGACGGCTGCCATGAGCCGGTACAGTCGTCGCGACTTGCTGGCAGCTGTAGTTAAGCCCTCCGATGTGATCGCTGAGAATTACCGCAGCGTTCAGATCCTTACCAAAGACGGCCGTGTTGTGACGGGGCAGATCACTCGTGGTGGTGACTACCGCTCACCAGTGCTTCGTATTGCAACAGACCCTAATCACCCATCCCATACTGTTGAAATTCAAAAATCAGACATCGCCAGCCGAAAGAGTTCGCAAATATCGTGGATGCCTGAGGGATTACTCAACACATTGACGCGTCAGCAGATATTTGACCTGATCGCTTATCTGGAATCCTCTTCCTGAGGAACAAACACACGACCGCATCACCCCGGCTGGCTGCATTAAAAGGGACAAAATGCAAGGTGGGTTACCAATGCGTGACAGCTCGTGATAATGCAGCACCCAAGTTAGCTGCCTTCGCTTCGAGCCTTCTTTGACCAACCCTTCATCCGACCGCCTTTACGACCGCAACTTTTGGCTTGCTTTTGTCAGCCAAACCTTCTTTGTCAGCGCGAATACGTTGATGGCCCACTACTCGCGGTGGATTGAATTCCTAGGAGGCACGTTAAGCCAAGTTGGCATAATCATGGGAGTCGGTGCGTTACTGGGGCTTGTACTGCGACCCTGGATGGCCCAATGGATCAATCGTCTGGGCGCAAGGGTCATGTGCTGTCTCTTATACACATCTCCGAGCCCACGAGACCGAGGCTGATCTCGT
>CAJXTM010000394.1 GCA_913061385.1 uncultured Rhodopirellula sp.
ATCAGCCTCGGTCTCGTGGGCTCGGAGATGTGTATAAGAGACAGGATGGCAGGGCTGCGTGCTGAAAATCACTCGCTTTCGATGTGGCTCAGACACAGATGGTTGGGGAAGATTCGCTCGTGGGGGCTGATTCATGCCGGACTGAATGTCTTTCCCATGTCACATCGCTCATCGGTAACGGGGCTGAGCTAGTCGTTAGCGGTCGTTTCCGATGGATGGTTCCCCTCTTTCCTGCCACCAATTCGTCGAGATGTTGTCTTGCTGGACGCTTGGCCTGAATCCGTGGCTTGATGTTGTGATTTCTGTTTTTTCTTCTTTCGCTTACGAAGCATCGATGCTGTCAGTAGCGAGCCCAGCAAAAAACCAATCGTCGTTGTTGAGATCAAAAGTATCGAAAGTGGCAGGAGTTGCTTCCAAAAAAGAAGCTGAATCTCAACCTGAGCCTGGTTCTGAAAGACCAGCGCTAGCGTCACAACCGCGATCAAGATCAGGAAGAACCAACGGATTTTCTGCATCAGCGTTTACCAATAGCCGAATAAGTACTGTACAAGCATACATTAGTTGATAGCATTTTGTAGGTGGCTGATTCAAGTCCGCCATTTCCGTCGCAATCTGCCTTTTGTCCGTCTCCATTCTCTCTCAAATTCCCTCTTGCGTGTACGTCGTTTTGTGATGTCGAATCAACAAACCTTTGATTTCCTAGCTGGCTATTGCCCTCAAGGCGAGACTCGTGTGAAAGACGTGGCTCGCGTGGATGATTTGTCAGCTGGGCAGTGTGATCAGGGTTCACAGCCAGTTCCAGAACCGGTCAAAGAATTTCGTGCTGGTACGGATTGGCAGTGTTTGGAGCAACGCAATTTATCGCCTGCTTCTGTGGCCGAGAGTGGCCATCCTTTGGATGGTCAGGGAGTCGATGCATTGGCGGCTGAAAAGCAGGACCGAGAGTCGGTTCTTCGTAAGTTACGAGTCGAGTTGGGGTGCGTGCTACCTGGAAGCGAAAATGAAACACAGGCAATTTATTCAACTGGCAGTGAATCAATCGACGGGATGTTGCCCCGTGGAGGTTTGCGACGCGACGCAATCACTGAGTGGGTTGCGGCGTCGGAGAGTTCGGGTGCAGCGGCTCTTTCTTTGATTGCTGCTGCCAATCTTCTGAAATTTTCGGTGAAGTCTGGGCCTTTGGTAGTTGTTTGTGGCGAGTCCGGTTTTTATCCACCAGCGGCGGTTTCATTGGGGCTTTCGGTCGATCGCATCATCTGGGTAAGGCCAAAACGCCATGCGGATCTTGTCTGGGCGATTGATCAGGCCTTGCGATGCGAATCTGTTGCTGCCGTTTGGGCGCACGCGGGCCCTCATTTGGATGATCGTGATGCACGACGATTTCAGTTGGCGTCTGAAGCCGGACAAACAGCAGGTCTGCTGGTTCGTCCGGCAGTGACTCGCGGAAGACCCAGTTTTGCTGAAGTGCGTTTTCACGTCAAACATTTGGCGACAACCTCTCAACAGAATGAAGCTGGCTCAGGTGTGAATTCGCAAGGAAATATTTGTGATGAAACTGCGGTTCAGTCTCATCGTGCGTTGCAGATTACGGTGGATCGTTGCCGTGGTGGTACATCAGGACAGCAGACTGCGGTGCGAATTGATGATCAGGGAAATTTACGTGCGATGCCTTGGCATCACGACTCTTTACTATCGCCTGGTTGTTCAAAGGACAACAGACATGAAACGGCTGCTGTGCATCTGGCTTCCGAACTGGCCCATCCAAAGACTACGAAGCGAGTTGTTGCAAGCCGCAGAGCGTAGGTCGGAGCATCTAGGTTCCGCCACGAGTTCGGGTACTCCGATTGTGCTGTGGGCTGAAGACCCTCGTCGTGGGCGGTTGGTGGCTGCTTGCTGTCATGCAGCATCAAAACTTGGGGTGCGGGCTTCCATGAAGCTTGCCGAGGCCACAGAGTTGGTTCGCGTTCCCGGGATTTCTAAGGCGGGGCAGTCAGACGCATCCAAAAGACGTCCGTTGATTCAGCCTCATGATCGGGTTCTTGATCAACAAACACTTGAACAAATTGCAGTGTCTGTCCAGCAGCAGATCACCCCCAAGGTTGCTCTGGAAGGTCTGGGAGAAAAACCATGGTCTGGGCACCCACGGCATCAATGCGAGTCTCTGTTGTGCGAAATATCGGGAGTCAGTCATCTGTTCGGTGATGAGCTGGGCCTATTGATGGCTGTAGAAAAAATGTTGGCTGGGCGGCACTTGCGAGCAAGAATGGCAATCGCTGATTCGGTGGCTGCAGCATGGGCTTTGTCCCACGAAGCAAATATGAAACCATTGACGTTGCCAAAGAAAAAAGACAGCCACAAGGATACAGCTGATAGCAGCAAAGCAAAACAGAACCGTTCTTCACCACGTATCTTCCATGGCGGTTTGATTGTTCGTGGAGCCGAAGACACTGCGCGAGCAATTGGGTATTTACCTGTCCAGTCATTGAGGATTGCTGCAGGCACAGTGTCCACTCTGGCAAGGCTTGGCGTTGCATCTGTAAGTCAGTTGCTGTCGCTGCCTCGAAGTGGATTAGCCACAAGACTTGGTCGCGATTTGGTGCAGCGGTTGGAGCAGGTTCAAGCAGAAGTTGATGAGCCACTGATCGTTCATCAGGCGGAAGCTGAGTATGCCGTGACTCTCACATTGCAGTATCCCACGGCCGACCTTGAAATTTTGACAGATCGAATCAAACGATTAGCATCGCAACTGACATCGCGATTAATGCTCCAGCAATGTGGAGCATTACGGTTGTCATGTTGCCTGAATTTGGGTGGTCGAAAAAAGATGAACCTAGATGTTGGATTGTTTGCACCCACGGTTGATGCTGACCATCTCAGTGGTTTGATTATCAATCAGTTGGAGTCAAAGCGAATCGAGGATAAGGTTGAGCGTTTGAGCCTGATGGTGACGCTGTCAGGAGCACTTCGTAGCAGTCAGTCCTCTCTTTTTGAGCTTGATGAGACACAGGTTTCGGCAACAGGGATGACAGGTGCCGCCATCAGCCGTTTGGTCGATTCTTTGAGCGGAAGGATAGGGCGTGATCGAGTTGGATATTTGGAGCTTCAGAATGATCCTCTGCCTGAGCGAGCGTTTGATGTCTTGCCATTGGCGGGGAATGCAATCTCACCGACTCAGAAACGGCGGAAGAAAAGGAGAGGACAGAGTACTGGTCGATGGTCCCAAGACGTTCAGGCGGCAATCAATCACGCGATGGTAAAGCCCGCAGCTGGTGACGCACTACGTCGTCCTCTCGCTCTTCTTGCTGAACCTGCACCCATACGCGTGGCGTGGGATGGGACAGATTTCAGCCTCCGAGTATCAGATCCTCATTTGCCTCACCGTATTCGATTCAATGGGGCAGATCATTTGGTGCTGAAACACTGGGGGCCGGAAAGAATAGAGAGTGGGTGGTGGAGAGGAAAGTCAATTCGCCGTGACTATTACCGCATTGAAACCGATCAGGGTGCATGGTGGTGGATATTTCGCAATCTGGTCACCCGAGACGAGCTGCAAAGAAGTCGAACACCTTACTGTTGGATGTTGCATGGTCGATTCAGCTGAATCATGTTGCCGACGAAGTCTGGTTGTCAGATCCCGCCATGGGAAGAACATCAGCACGCTCATTGGTGGGTTTGCGATCACGCTGCAATTTCCTTTCATGAATTGCGTTGCCCAGTTCGAGGTGGGGCATCAGGCCCTCGTCCAGGATCAGCCTCTCAAGAGGTTTGCCGTGTTCGGTCTGGATCAACAGTTATCTGCCGAGCTCGAGACGGTTCAAGTATCCAACTTCCATCGCTAGTTCTCCGAATGGCCGATTGAAAATGGTTTGCAGGGGCAGCACATCAAGTACCTGACTCATGGACATGAATTCAGTTTCAACGCCCTGTTGTGTGATTGGAGTACAAGACACAAGGTTCCGATCAAGTGCCGACAGTGCTTGCGAAGGTGTGAAGTAGCCGCCTTCGACGAGGTCAACGCATGGACGTAGGAAGAGTTCGCCCCAGATTGCAAAATGTCAGGACGGCGTGAGTTCAAACTACATCCACTAAAGTGGACTGCTTGGCTGAATGTTGATGCTGTGCGTGTGGAAAAGTCACAATTGCTCACTACTTTTGCAAGTATCTGCTTAGCTTTGTAGGAGCAGTCGCGTTTTGAGTAGGGACGATCTTCGATTGGGGTCTGGTCTTGCCATTACCGAAGCGGCAGAGATTTCAACTCTGCAGTGTTGTCTCTGTTTTGTCCTGAATAAGAATGTCCAGTTCCTGCTTCAGTTTCGGAAGGATCTCATCGTAGCCAAATGCTCCGAGTGCCTGCGTGCCTTTTTTTAGGTTCACCTTTGCTGGGCCGCACCATAGTCCCAAATCAGCGTCGTCAGTCTCTCCGGGGCCGTTGACGCGACATCCCATCACGGCAATCGTGATAGCGTAATCCTTGGCGTATTCGGTCATCTCTTTGACGTTGGCCGCGAGGTCGACGAATGCTTCATTTTCCACTCGTGAGCAGCTTGGGCAGCTGATGATGTTCAAGGCTTTCGTGTTCAGGTTGACAACCGTTCGTACTCTGCCGGCATAAATGTCGTCGATGATTCCCCGACCGGCGTCAATCTCTTCCGGTTTGCGATCGTTTGGTAAAGTCAACGATACCCGAACTGTGTCTCCGATACCGCGACCGATCAGCTGTTCGAATGCGATTCGAGTTTTGATGATGCCGTCGGGTGGCATCCCTGCTTCGGTGACGCCCAGATGAAGCGGCACGTCTGGCCTTTGTTCGGCAAAACGTTGGTTGACCTCAATCACCTTGCTTGGATCTGAATCTTTGAGCGAGATGACGTAGCGGCTGAAATCCAACGAATCAACAAAATCACAGTGTTCCAATGCGCTTTCTAGCATGGGAGTGATCGAATCTTTGGGATCGTACTTTTCTTTCTTCGCGGGATCGACACTTCCGCAATTCACACCAATCCGCACCTGTCTCTTATACACATCTGACGCTGCCGACGA
>CAJXTM010000395.1 GCA_913061385.1 uncultured Rhodopirellula sp.
GGTAGTGCACAGGTCAAGGTGTATCGCGCCAGCGCCCTATCCCACTGGGTTTTTCCCTCTAGATCCGGATCTGGCTGAGACATCAGGCTGATCTCCACACAGTTTTCGGCTCATTGTGGCTTCTCCTCCAAACGCCCCAGCGGACTAAACCTGTGGAGTTATCTGGTGCTCAACCTGCCGCATCCCAGCATCAGCGATCGGTTTCAGCCCCACCTTGCCGTTCAAACGCAACTGTCACGCATCGTAGAAACGAGTGAAAACCAACACGACTATTAGCTGGATTCCGAGCCCCTTTCCCACACGCTGACCAAATTCCAACAAATTCCGAGTCATAGAAACCGAGTCCCACCTCACATCGCCTGCTCAACACAGCAAACACTGCCGCCTTGCCTTGTCCCACGCACTCGGAACCTCATGGCTAGCAACCAAAGGCGAGGAAGAAAACCGAGCCAGCACCCGAACGCCCCATCCGGTTCCCCCGCATTTTGCACTCCAAGGACGGGCCCTGTGCCTTCGAGCATGTCTTGATCGTGGCACTGATCTTGGCACTGATCTTGGCGTTAGTTTGACTTCCCTGACACATTTTCGGTGAGCACACCTGAAAGCATTTCTGACAAAACCAAAGATGCATCGCAGCATTGATTGACAGCAGTCACCGACTTCATTCTTTCGTCAAGCCGCAAACCGCCGTCAGAACAACAACCAGTGCTACACGCAGGTGAAAACAGTTTCAGCTTCGTAGCCCTCGGCAAATCCTGATTATCTGAATCGGTTGCCGATGATGATCAGCGATTCTGCCTGACAAACACCTTGAATGAATGGTGTGCGACGGACAGTGGTTGATCAAGAGTCGGCATTGGACCGTTCAACTCGGGAAAAATGTCAGCAGGAGATTCCGCAGCGGTATCGACAAATAGATTCCACCGCGAACCATTCTCAAAATGAGGAATCACGAAGTCCCGTTCCTGTCCGGTGCTGTTGAACATCATCACGATATCACGACCAAGACATTGAGGATCGTCAGCGTGGTTGGGAGCCGCGATGTAGGCAACCATCGCCAACGTTTGCCGCCCCCAATCCAATTGCTCGCCATCGGGCGCGAACCACGAGACATCCGGTATCAATCGTTCATCGACAGGTTGCCCCGTCAAATAAGTTTTTCGGCGAACGCTGGGTTGCTCGCGACGAAAACGAATCAAGCCCTGCACAAACCGCAGCATTTCACTATTTTGCTCAACCAGATCCCAGTCAAACCAACTGGTGTCGTTATCTTGGCAATACGCATTATTGTTGCCGCCTTGAGTCCGACGCACCTCATCACCGCTAACGATCATTGGCACGCCCTGGCTTAGCAACAGAGTCGCCATCATATTTTTGATTTGACGATTTCTGATCAGATTGACAGATTCAATCTCCGTCGGCCCCTCGACCCCGTAGTTGTCGCTGATGTTGTGATTGTCACCATCACAATTTTCTTCATTGTTCGCAACGTTGTGCTTGTCCTTGTAGCTCACCAGATCATTCATTGAGAATCCATCATGACTGGTGACGAAATTGATACTGCAAAATGGAGGCCGTCCAGCGTGTTCGTACAAGTCGCTGCTACCTGCAAGACGGGTAGCGAGCGCGCCAAGCGTCCCTTCATCCCCCCGCCAGAAACCACGAACATCATCGCGATACCGCCCATTCCACTCGGCCCACCGATGGTTTCCAAAGGAACCCACTTGGTAAGCACCTGCGGCATCCCACGCCTCTGCGATAATCTTGGTGTCAGCCAACAATGGGTCTTCTGATATCAATTCCACCATTGGCGGATTAGGGATCAGATCACCATTTCGGTCCCGGCTTAAAATACTGGCCAGATCAAATCGAAAACCGTCTACATGGTAATTGTGAACCCAGTGTCGCAAACAGTGAAAAATCATTTCCCGTACCACAGGATGATTTCCATTGAGCGTATTTCCGCAGCCGCTGTAGTTGCAGTAATGCTGCCCTTGGCTGAGCATGTAGTAGACTTGATTTTCCAAACCTCTGAATGAAAGAGTTGGCCCCTTCTCATTACCTTCGCAGGTGTGGTTGAACACAACATCAAGAATGACTTCGATGTCGGCAGCATGCAGAGCCTTGACCATCTGCTTGAATTCACGCACCTGCGATCCAGGTGTTTGGTCATGTGCATAGCCACGGTGTGGTGAGAAGAATGCCATCGGGTCATAACCCCAATAGTTTCCGTTCTCCATCTGATTGCCATGCATGTCCTTGATTGGAAATTCATTGACGGGCATCAGTTCTACCGCTGTGATCCCAAGAGATTTCAAATAGGGAATCTTTTCAATGACACCGAGATAGCTGCCACCAGTTTCAATCCGAGCTGTTTTGCTGTTGGTGAAGCCTTTGACGTGCATCTCATAAATCACGGTTTCACTGATATCATGTCGAATATGACGATCACCCTCCCAATCAAATTCATCGTCGATAACGACACACTTGGGTGGGCGGACAACCCCATCCACACCGGGCTGGAATTCACCGGCGAGCGCTTGCGCGTAGGGGTCAATCAATCTTGCAGCAGGATCGAATCGGTGCCCGTTGTCGGGATCCCAAGGGCCACTTGCCTGAAAGTGATAGAGTTGACCGTGCGCAAGCGATGGAACGTTTAAGCTCCACACATCACCCCAACGATCGGTGTCTCGATCAAATGCAATAATTTCAGATGGTTCTGTATCAGTGACCTCGTTGTACAACAGCAATCGCATCGCGGTTGCTGAACGACTGAATACGGAAAACTGAGCCCCTGTGTTGTTCACATTGGCACCAAACGGAGGTTGATACGCGAACTGCAAACTTGGGCAAGGTTGGCGCATTAACATGTGGCAGAATTCTCATCTATTGGCCGACTGGACTGTAACACCGCAATGGTTCATCGAATATTTTCGTTCGACTCACCGCTGGCAATTCCTTCCGCCAGTCGCAATGCGTTGAGTTCATCTCAATCACCTTGACTGCCGTACTCAACCGTAGCACGATGCCCCGTACATGCCTGAGGAACATCCAACCCGTAATTAAAAACGCGGCATCTGACTGCTTGAAACGATGATTGGCGATTCCGTAACGGAGAAACCTGCCATTGGGGTAAGTGAAAGCTTGCGGGCTGTAGCGACCACCACGATTCCACCTTTCCCGAGCCGCTAGGCTCCGTTGACGCTGTACCGTCATCGACCAAACACGGGTGGCTAATCAGTGCCTTTTCCTAACGGTAGGCACGCTCCCCTACCACTTGATCAGCGTTGCTAGGCAGCCCCTCCCAAATCCGTGCGAAATCACCCAGCCTGCCACCGTTAGAAATGAAGCTCCACCATCGCCGCCCGCCAACTGCAAATTTTGCTGATCTAGATTTCGAAGGCCCTTAAGATCACAAATTAATGCCCATTTCATAATGAATTCTTGCAAACACCGACCGAGCAGCCTCCCCTAAGCCGGCCATTGGCAACGCAATCGGGTAGAAAACGCGGCTATTTATTGCGTAGTTCGCGTCTTTTCCCTCAGCTTACTGAGCGTCTTCATAGCTCCACTTGCCCTGTTCCCTGCTTCCGAGGACCCCAACGCAATGCCAACCCCAGATGGTCTAGCCTCGATCGGATTGAGTACATCGGATTCAAGGGGCTGGGTTTCAACGGTCAGTCCCTCTAAAATCGTTCCGAGGGTGCCGATTCGAACTCTGCTGTTCGAACTCGCATTCTTCGATCATGCTGTGTCCCCGTAAGGCAGCGAAATGCTTGCCTCTACAGCACCCCTTCACCTCCGAACGCTTGCACCCCGGCAAAGATGGCAGCAACCTACAAAGACGCCGGTGTCGACCTGGACGTCTACGCCGAATCAATGAGTCGCCTGCCGCGACTGATGCACCGCACTTTCAGTCCGCGAGTGATTCCCAGCGATGGGGGCTTCGCTGGGCTGTTCAGCCTTGATTTCGCCGGCAAATTATTTGCCCGAAATTACGTTGACCCGGTATTGGTCAGTGGAACAGACGGTGTTGGAACAAAACTAAAAATCGCACAGATAACTGGTCGGCACAGCACCGTCGGAATCGATCTTGTCGCGATGTGCGTCAATGATTTGCTTTGCACTGGTGCAGAGCCGCTGTTCTTTCTGGACTACGTGGCGATGGGCAAAGACGATCCCGCACGGCTCGAACACATTGTTCAGGGTATCAGTGACGGTTGCGTCCTTGGTGACATGGCGTTACTTGGTGGCGAAACGGCAATCATGCCAGACATGTACGCGGACGAAGATTATGACTTGGCTGGCTTCGCGGTTGGCGTGGTCGAGAAGAAACGTTTGATCAACGGAAAGATGATCAACGATGGCGACGTTGTCTTAGGCATGGCCGCAAGCGGCCTGCACAGCAACGGTTTTTCGCTGGTCCGCAAAGTTATCAAAGACGCAAAGCTAAATTGGGACCACTGCCCGGAAGCATTGGGTGGCATGTCTTTGGCCGATGCCTGCCTTGAGCCGACTCTGATTTACACCAAAGCATTGCGGGCTGTGCACTCACACTACCAAGTGAAACAGGTACTGCACGGACTGGCTCACATCACCGGAGGTGGTTTCGAAGAAAATCTGGATCGCATTCTTCCTGCTGGGGTCGACGCTATCATCGAACCCAATTCTTGGGACAAGCCAGCTATTTTCGACTGGCTTCAGGCAACCGGGAACATCGCCGATAGCGAAATGAGGCGTGTATTCAACATGGGTATTGGCATGGCGTTGGTCGTCAGCGACTTCTACGCCCCGAGCATCGCTTCACAGATCAGTGAATTGGGCATCCCGTGCGTCCCTATTGGCAAGATTGTCAGCGGCTCCGGGAAAGTGCAATACGCTGACACGCCCAGTTAACGCGAACTGAATTGACAGAAGCGGCCTCAAGCAAGATTCAGCAAAAAGCGACGAGCAGCAAATGCCAGTCGTTAGTAGCGACCCCGAATTCCCACCTGTCTCTTATACACATCTGACGCTGCCGACGAC
>CAJXTM010000396.1 GCA_913061385.1 uncultured Rhodopirellula sp.
ACGAGATCAGCCTCGGTCTCGTGGGCTCGGAGATGTGTATAAGAGACAGGGACGCAGCGGATCTTCAAGCACTGAAACGTGTTTTCCAGCAGCAGTTCTTGAACACGCGACGCATTCTGGACAATGGGAGCAACAGTGTGATGGTCGTGCCGTTTGCGCAGTGCATTTCAGAACCCCTCACGGTTGCGAACCAACTCGGCAATTTCCTTGGCCGCGAACTCAACGAAGCGGACATTGCCAAACGCGTCGATTCGAAACTTTACAGGAGCAAAATGTAGCGAGAGTCCGCGGTGACCATCGTTCGCAGCGGATCACATTTGTCTCCCAAGGCGAAGAAAGCTGGTCGCCCAAGGATGCACTAAGAAATCGCTATTTGATCCTGAAGTTCGGTAATGATAATCCAACGTGGGTTCACCATCTTGCAAGCGGTGCGAGTCCGAACGTCGGCGACCACATTTGCGACTGCACCTTTGGCAGCATTCTCAAAAGCCACAGCATTGAACCGGCATCCGCACGAAAACGCGGGGGGATCCTAGGGGACCTACCTTCCGACTCACTCCGGCATGCTGGACGAAATTGCATTCACCAACGTCGAAGTCTGAACCAGAGGCGGTATAACACCAATCTAAGTGTCCATTACGGTGGGAATTTAGGGCTGTCGCGTCAACTTCGCGGGATGAACCACAAATCCGCCTGAAACATGAATGAAACAGATTACAGCCGAACGGACCAAGGGGCAGGCCGACTCTCTTGAGTCTGCGAAGTACTTGATCATTGATCCCGATGCAACATTCAAAAAGCCGTGTCGTTGTTGTCAGTGATATGAGTGGATGATACCAGCACGGGTGACACGCCGATGCAGAGTTTTGAATGAGCACCTTGAACGCCTTTCGGTACCACCGAAGTGCGTTTTCTTTTACACGCACATACTCTTTGTCTAGACCGTAATTCGCAAAGCCATTGGGGCTCGCTTATTGAACTTTCATATGGAAAGAAATCATTAGGTTCAGCGCCAAGTTGATCGTTCAGACAATCGTAGAGCTGAGATGATCGCGATGTCGTGTCTCGGTGGTTCGCCTCGGGCGTATTGACGCTTTACTGTACTGCTTCGGTTCTCACTGGAAAAACATTTCGCCGAACTCAATAGCACTGACTGATCCATAGCGCGGTGAGACCATCAAGAAGTCCGAACCATGAGGGCAGCGGCGTCAATCCAAACAGTCCGCTACCAGTGAGGAAAACAGAGGCACGAGAGAACGGCAAGACAGTTTCTTACATGCCTTGATGCGAATATTGAAGCAGGATTATCATTCTATTCAAGTTCACGAATTTTGATGTTTTTCCAGCGAACGGACAGCGGCTCTGTTTTTTGACCAACTCCGTGGACCTGGAAACCGAGACGACCTTTCGTGAAGTGTGTGCGGGTATCTTTACCGTCGGAAATGTTTGTGCCGTTGACCCAAACTTGAATAGTTTCGCCCTTTGCGAGAACTCGATAACTATTCCATCCGTGATTTTTATAAGCCTTGTTCGCAATTTCCGGTTTTGGATCCAGGAGCCAGCCTCCGACACCTTCAAACCAGACGCCTGCAGCATTCCCGTTTGCAGCGATTTCTACCTGCGGCCCAAAAAGTGATTTACCATCAGCTTTCTTTTGCGCCTTGTTGGCGTCCTTTTCAGAAAGTCCGGCGGGGATTTCGTTGGTGCTGGAAATTGAACGAATCTGAACACCAGAATTGAGCGCAGGGTCACACTTAACGTCAAACGTCAATTCGAAGTCGCCGTAGGCCTTCGGTGGACATAGGAATGTGTTGGGTGTTCGCGGTTTAGTCGTTCCTACAAGGCAGCTCTGTTCGACGGTGTAGGCTGCTTCGCCGCCTTTTTGTTCCCAGCCCTCGGTGTCTTTTCCGTTAAAGAGAGTGGACCATTCGCCTGCGTCGGCGTCTTGTCCCAATGAAGCCATCGCTGCCACAACCACGAGGCCAAGATAAACAGTTGAACAAGTTTTCATGAGTTTTTCCTTATCAAAACGTTTTGTAACTACTAAGAATAATCCGCGCGTTCTTTGCTATCCGTCGTTCAGTTTCACCTTGTCTGAATTGTTGTCTTCTCACTTTCGCTCTGTGCATTCTAAGAATCGAAACTAGCAAACAGACTGTTTTCGTGGGTTGCGTTGTTGAGACTAGCAAACCGCGCCAACGGATAAATGCTAGCCGGGGTGCACTATGTTTGTTTCTTTCTTCTGAGTTTATACAACGAGAGCGAATCATGCGATCCGTTTGGATCGCGGTCGTTTGGTCAATTGAGAACGTTTTTCGATTTCTTCGCTGGTTGGCGTTTTATTGGCTGGCAAGGTGAGTTGTCATGTCCCTTGGTTAGGTGGGAAAGTTTTCTCACGGCGGTTAGTAAAGGTGTTTTCCATCCGTCGCGAAGCAACCGGCGGTGCTCGTGGATGTGTTGCGCGAGTCTTGGATTCGTAGCAATATTCTCGTGCTCGCTTATGTTTTGGCTGTTGTTAAAAAACTCTGCATAAACCAAATCGTTGGGCGCGCGTCTTGGCCATTGAGTAAAACAGAAACTGTTCGGTTCGGACGGAGTGGCCTTCTATATTCATCTTTTTTTCTCGATTTCTGAGCGGCTTGAAAGCTGACTGAACACTGCGTTCTTCCACGCATCGAAGTTGCTTCGCGGAATTACGACTTGTGTGGATGGGCATTGTCGAACCTCACCACGCCTGACGACGTCGCAGTGGCGTTTGAGTTGATGACTGTGTGGGGACCGATGAACGCGACGTTCAATAGGGTTATCCGGGTTCACTGAAGCGTTATTAATGAAAGGGGTAAATCGATAGTGATCGAATTCATCGAGCGAGAGATGACTGTCATTGATAATTCCAGAGTTGGTGTCATGTGCAACACACCGCCGATGGATTCCCATCTGACCAACCCGCGTCGGCATACCAACCTCAATCGAGCAGTGATACAGGACGCCGGATTTATGAAGGCATCATGGAGATTGCGGTCTGCCTAGCGTGGGCTACCGGGTGATTTCACGTCTCCTAGTCGCTTCGTTGGTATCGTTGTGCAAAAGTACTTTTCACCAGACCCTGACAACGGACAGGCTGCGGTGTGTCAAGCATTCATCTACTGAATACCGTCGATCAGGTACGGGGTGTAAGTGTATTTGCTGATGACGCTCGTGGTGCAGGTAGCGGCGGAGAACAGACTCAGTCGACGCCATGGATTAGTGTCGCTGAGTTTACCGCCAAGCACTATTACGACCGGGAGCATGACAGTAAGAGCATGAAACGAGTTGACATCACTCAAATATGTTTTCCTGTGGGACAACGCTATCGCTCGGTGGACATTTACCGCCACAAACGGTTCACTGATGAAACGTCGCAATTAGTCGCAGGTGAGTGACACATCAAAAAAATGGGTGATCCCGGGTCGGGGAAACTGGGCTGGATCGTGCCGAACTACCTCGGCACGTCGCACCCCGTGGATGGTTAGAGCAACTGTGTGTTTCCCTGTTGGTCGACACACTTGCTGTGAATTGCTCGATAAACAACCGATTCACCGCAATGGGCGGAATGCAGGTTCAGAAATTTAACGTCACGTTTCGTATCGAGTGCCCGAGAGCGTTATGCGTGAAGTTGACACTGTCACCTTTGCTCTCAGAAACACTTGTCATGAGGTGGATGCGGGAACGCCGCAATGAGCGTTATCTACCTGTCTTGATTTCAGCAGACGTTCCAACGCATTGAACGATATTTTGTCCTATCTGGCAGTCCGGTTGAGTGACACAAAATAGGGACTCCGCTGTTCGGGGATGTGCCCGCACGGGTCATCTGGCAAGGAGTTGTGCATTTGTATAAGACGCGATCGGCTAGGTCATTCTGATCTTGAGGAGTAGTTTCGCCGGTGGGCAGGGAGATGATTGTGTGGAGTTGGTTGACCACATGACTGTGACAGGCGGGTGAATGGGTCGACCAGTTTCAGATTGCGACCGCTTATGCGGCGGGGACCGTGAGACAAGGTCACATGACGCTCAACAAAAATGAATACGTTATTTGGAGAGACAAATGTCTTCACATGGACAACGTTCCGTCGAGTGTCATTGATTTTGAATTCCAATCTTTACGGGTGTAAGGTATCGGAGATTGTTTGTTGAAAATCCCCGAGGCAACAACTCCTCCTGCTCCTGTCGACTGATCAACTGCCTGAGTGGTTGCCCATGGAAAGTTTGAATGTGTTCATGGCCTCGAGAGCATCACAAACATTTGCGGGACTGCCTCATCGCGAAACGGCCTGCTAGGCCACTGGAAACACAGTTGCTTACAAAGACAAACTGCTCGTGTGTCTGGGGTCATAGGGGTTTTTAGTGACAGTCCAAGTTTCGCGGTGATTGATTAATTGCTAGACTATGAGCCGAGGAATGAACACTCATCCCGCAGGAAAAAATCAATGAAGATGGAGAAATGTAAGCTGCTGTTTTTGCTTTTGCTTGGGTTTGCCATGTACGGCTGTCAGCGGCAAGTCCCACCGGTGGCCACTACGTTGGACTCAACTGAAAGCAAAGAGCCGCAACCAATCGCTGGGGATGATGCTGTGCAAAGTGGCACGCCGGAGAGTACGTCGAATGAATTCGTTATCGATGTGCGCTCGCAGGAGGAATGGGATGCAGGTCATCTCCGTGATGCAGTCTGGATCCCACATACGGAGATTACGGAAAGAATTGGTGAGGTAACGGAAGACAAGTCCGCGAAATTGGTTCTTTACTGACGTGCCGGTGGTCGCGCAGGTCGTGCGAAACAAGCATTGGAAGAACTGGGTTACATGAATGTTGAAAATGGAGGCGGGCTCGATGACTTGAAAGATCGGTTTCCTCAGTGAGATTACTGGGCTGTTCGTGCAGTCGCCGCGCTGGATACTGCGTTCATTCCGGTTCCTCGTATATCGCGGATAGCAGTAGCTGTCTCTTATACACATCTCCGAGCCCACGAGACCGAGGCTGATCTC
>CAJXTM010000397.1 GCA_913061385.1 uncultured Rhodopirellula sp.
GCAAAAGAATTGCGTCCGTCTCTCCTAAGATCTCAGACCGAGCAAAGAGACCCCATGTCCACATTCGATTCATCCGGCAGCAAAATCTTGATCGCTGATGACGAGCCAGTCACCCTTCGCATGTTTCAACGATTCCTGGAATTGGCAGGAATGATCACGGTGACTGCCAAAGATGGGGCGGAAGCGATTGCCAAAATGGACCACGATGTACAGGTGGCGATCCTGGACCTGAACATGCCCGGGATGACAGGGTTGGAGTGCATGCGAAAGCTTCGCAGCGAATTCCCGAAGACAGAGATTCTGATCATTTCGGGGGTAGGTCAGATTTCTGACGCGGTGGCTGCGATGAAAGCGGGCGCATGTGAATTTGTTACCAAACCGTGCGAACAGGAAGACCTGATTGCGCGAGTAGAGCAGGCGCTTCGAACAGCCAAGCTGTCTCGCGAAAATCAACAATTGCGAATGCTGGTTGAACAACCCTCATCGAGCACAGACTTTACAGCTGCGACAGATCAATCCAGAGACCTCTTGAAAAAAATCAACAAGCTCGCGGAACTCGATTCGACAATTCTGCTGACTGGCGAGAGTGGCACGGGCAAGACAACGATTGCACGAATGATCCACAACCTAGGCCCACGTTCGGGCAAGGCGTTTGTGACAGTAAATTGCGCGTCATTGCCGCGTGACCTGATCGAAGCGGAGCTATTTGGTCACGTTAAAGGTGCATTTACCGACGCTGCAGAAGATCGTCTTGGGCGAGCCGAGATTGCCGATGGCGGAACTTTGTTTCTTGACGAGATCGGTGACCTGCCTCTGGAGCTTCAGCCAAAGCTTTTGACTTTTCTTCACGAGAAAACATTTCAACGGATCGGTAGCAACCGTGAGGTACAAGTCGATGTCCGCGTCATCTCGGCATCCCATCAGGACCTTGCCGGTCTTTGTGAAGACCGACGCTTCCGTCCGGATCTCTACTATCGCCTCAACGTATTGAAACTGCACGTTCATGCACTGCGAGAGCATCAAGGCGACATTCCAACGCTCGCCGAGGCGATTCTGGAACGGATCGCCAAGCGTCGGGGAATCAAAAACATCACACTCAGCGAGGGTGCCTGCCGGCGTCTTCTTAATCACAACTGGCCGGGCAACATTCGCGAGTTGGAAAATATCATTGAACGAGCTTCCGCTTTTTGCGAACACAACCGGATCGCTCCTGACGACTTGGATCTCAATCCCGAAATCACCAACACTCATCAGGCGACTGGTTTAAGCCAAACCTCGTTGGCTGGTCAAACACTTAGAGAAATTGAGAAACGAGCATTGATTGACACGCTTGAAGCTGAAGGTGGCAACAAAGCGATGGCAGCACGCCAATTGGGCGTCAGCGAAAAGAGTATTTACAACAAACTGAGACGCTTTGACTTGTTCGATGAATATAAACAACGAGTTGATACATAAGGGAACAGTGTGAATCACGGGGTAGAGCGAATGCTTTCTGACTCATTGGCAGAATCTGACATTTTGATCGCGTGGGGTGCCAAGCCCGATGGTCTGATTGCATGGTCCAGCCCGGCTTGGAGATGTTTCACCGGGATTTCTGTCGAGCAGCAAAAAAACCATCGCTGGCAAACGTGCCTTCACCCCGAGGACGAAAGTGAATTTGACAACGAAGGGAAGCCACACGCAAAGGCATGCAGCTTTCGACTGTTGCACCATGATGGCACATTTCGATCGGTGCTTGGATACATCCGTTCAATACAAGACTCGACAGGTTACATAACGGGATATTACGCAGCTTGTTTTGAAACCGAGACGGCGAGTGGCCAGGAAGCAGCAGTGTCCCCCAAAGAAGAAGCCCACCAGACACATCGACTCATCGAAGCTGACCTGCCTATCAATTTCGACCATCAGGCTATCCGGGATCTATTCGATAATGACAAACAATCTCTCCGCGAGCTGGCAGAATTATTTGACATGACATGCAAAGAATCGGTTGAGTTTTTAGCAACTGCATTCACGACCCCCAACCAACAGCAACTATTCAACACGGCACATCGCTTGAAAGGTGCTATCGCCAACATGAATGCGCCGCAGGTCCTTAAGTTCTGTCAACAACTCGAAACGGCGATCCGAGAAAACCAAATTTCTGCGGCCGAGAAGATCAGCCAACAGGTCGTTCGCTACGTCATTCAACTTCGAGACATGGTCAAGCAGGAATTCACAAGCTGAAATCGGCCAAAGGCCCGAATCGCAAAGCCGCTACGTAACATACATGAACTCAGCTCTGTCGACTGGAACCAGCCACTCACCGCAGATCGTGATTTCCGGAAATTGGCCGTCCAGGATCGGCAGAGACTCGTTCGATGGGCATGTCTGGCAAAGCCTCCAGAAACATCCGCCCATACGGCTTGGTTTGTATTCGAGGATCGAGAACGACTACCATTCCCTCGTCGGTTGCGGTGCGTATCAAACGCCCAAATCCCTGACGAAATTTAATGACCGCTGCTGGCAGTTGATACTCAACAAACGGATTTCCTCCCGCTGCCCTGATTTCGTCCAGCCTGGCCTCAAGCAAGGGGTGATCCGGGACCGCGAAGGGCAACTTGGTGATAATCACATTGGTGAGCGCATCGCCAGGAACATCGACCCCCTGCCAAAAGCTGTCGGTTCCAAAGAGTACACCACGGGGGCTTTTCCGAAACGACTCCAACAATTGAGTTCGGTTCTGTTTTCCAGCCTGACTGAAGAGTTGCATCTTTTGCTGAGCCAACCAACCACCAAGTGCATCCGCACATCGCCGAAGCAAGTCGTAACTAGTGAACAGCACAAATGCATGCCCATCACTCTGCTTTAAAAAACGCTTGATCTGCTCAGGCAACGCCCGTTCAAATTGCTGTCGTTCCCGTGACGGATCGGGGAGCCCACTCAAGACCACCAGCTTTGCCTGCAACTGGTAATCGAAAGGGCTTCCCACGCGAAGTGACATGCCCCCTGAAAGCCCGATACGTGATCGGTAAAAAGAAAAGTTGTCATCAGGACCGGTCGCCAACGTCGCACTGGTCATGACCACGCTTTTGATCATGTCACTTTGAAAAAGTTCTTTTCGGAGTGCTTCCCCAACATGAATAGGAGAAGCGGCCAGAGTCACACGATCTAGCCCCCCCCGACGTGACCCCGTGCGATCCACCCAATACACCGATCGTTCCAGTTCTTGACCAAGCCACTGCCTGAGCCCGCCTGCCAGGGCCAACATCCGGTCATAGGCAGATTCAAAGTCTTTTCGATCCGCTTCATTTTTTTGTGCATCAGCTTGACGACGCAACGCTTGGGCGAGCTCTTCCATCGGTTGACTAAGCGGATTCTCCACAATCCCAGCAACTTCCACACGTCCGTTTTTCCGGCCCTCGGATTCCCACCAATCAAGCACATCGGCAAACAGATTGGTCGCAGCGAATCGGCATTGTTCAACCTTCTGCTGCAAGCTTTTCAAATCTTTCTCAACCAACAATCCTTTTTGCGTACGATCATTGTAAAGTCGATCGAACAGATAATCGAATTGCCCACTGGTGATCCGGATACCAAGGTGATCACCGGCCACGGCCTCAATGGTATGGCACTCATCCAGAATGACTGCATCGTAATCTGGCAACAGAGCGACCCCCTGCCGTCGCAGCGCGATATCACTAAACAGCATGGCATGATTCACGATCATTAATTGAGAATTCATGGCACGCCGCCGCGCACGAAAGTAAAAACAGTCTTTGTGATGAGGACAAGCTTTTCTGAGACAGTTGCCCGTGTCGCTGGCGACTTCATCCCAGACCAACGAATCCGGTTTCAGTGGCAGACTGGACAGTGAACCGTCCCCGGTTTCACCCGACCACTTTTTGATCGCCCGCAGTTGCTGATGCTGATGGTCAGTCGCCAGCAGACTGGTTGCCTTGCTGATCGCACGTTCCATTCGCCGCAATGACAGATAATTGCTCCGACCTTTGACCAGCACCGCCGAGAACTCGCGTGGGATCACACTGTTAAGTAGAGGAATATCCTTTGCGATCAGTTGCTCCTGCAAACTAATCGTGTGCGTCGAGATCAAGACTCTCGCCGGACGCGATTTTTCAGGCCCATCAGGCCCAGTTCGTTCGGTCACCTGCGATTCGGTCGCGTGCAGAATGGCTGGCACGAGGTAAGCAAAACTCTTTCCTGTCCCTGTTCCGGCTTCCGCAACCAGAAATTCTTTTTCCCGCAGAGCCTCTGCGACACTGGCAGCCATATCTAATTGCTGCTGACGGGGCTCGTAATGGGACAAACGACGCGATATCGCACCGCCCGGGCCCAAAATAGAATCGACAGTCAGTGCGTCGCTCATCCGATGATTTGTCGAATTGTGGGGGTGCATCCGTTTCTCAACAACCGTCACAATACCACCTGAACTTGAATCCGAACATGACAGAACGAGCAGAGCGAACATTTCCCACCAAGTTAAACGCGGCAATGTGTAAAAGTTTAAAAACGATGGTCGTTAGCGGACGAAATGAGAAACAATGAAAACTTTCCGACAGCTCTGCCCGTCATGCAACCGAACACTTGAACTGCCAGACACTTCGCTTGGCAAACTTGCTCAGTGCCCAGCATGCGAGGCAACGTTTACGGCAGGACAAAACCCGGCAGCAACGACCTCAGGAACCGCCCCAGGCCACGACCCCGAAAATCAGGATGCTACCCCCAATCCGAACAGACGAGTCCCAAAACCTGAAACGTCGTTGAGCCAAGCCGATCCTTCCAAATCTGATGAGCTAACGACCAGCTCCTCAACGCCTGAATCGACAAACACAACCACCACTAAAAATCAGATAGTGAGCAGCGAAACCCCCGAGGCCACCCCAACAACGACTCCATCGGACGCAGCAGATCCCGCGGAAGCAAAGACACCACTGGAGACCGAAGAAACGTCAGACGCCCCCGCTGAGCGACATACAGCTGAGCGACATACAGCTGAGCGACATACAGC
>CAJXTM010000398.1 GCA_913061385.1 uncultured Rhodopirellula sp.
CTCGTGGGCTCGGAGATGTGTATAAGAGACAGGTACTTGCATCAGCATGCCCGGCAAAGGCAATTGGTAGTACCGGCATGCTCTCGCCTCCATCATACGTTCTTGCCCAGATGATTGCCTCCCCTCATCCGCAAACGCTGCCTCTGACAAGAGGCAACAAATCAGCATCACGACTGTCCATTTCTTGCAGAAAGAAACGCTTTAGTTGGATCAACACAGGGAACCGCCTCGCCAACTGCTGCAGGGTCTACTCGAACTTCCGTGACAAAATGAGTTCCCACTAAATGCTTCTCGGACTGCAAAGGGGAAAAGCGAAACGCAACACAGTTAAAATCCGCCTCGCCGGTTGGACACTTGTTGGTTATCCTCACGGGCTGTGGCGATCACGAGCCAATCAAACACGTGCAGATTCACATTTCATTACGACCGCCACTTTCCGCACCGACCAGGAACATCATGCGTTCGGAAGACGATCCACAAATACGTGTCCAAACTGCTTGTCTGCTTGTCCTTGTTGCAGTCTGCATCACATTTTCTGTTTACTGGCTGCGCCCTGTGCTCGTGCCGCTGGTTGTCGCCTTCTTTGTTGTCAGTGGCATCAGTCCTGTCTTAAGTGTTCTTGAGAAACGCCTGGGAGTGACACGCATCGTTGCCGCTGGCCTGTCGTTTCTTGCTGGCCTGATCGTGTTAATCATTTTTGGATGTTCCATTTGGGTTTCCATGATCGACCTGTCTACCAACGCTCAGGCGTATCGCAACCGGGTGCGGACTCTTGTCGATCGTGTCGAGTCCTACTTGCCTGAACGACTGTCGCTAAGAGATTCGATTAAACCGGCGACTAGAAAAAACTCAACACCACCCAAATCAAACCCCAACTCTGCAAACAGTACGACTCCCTCTGCAACATCCGCTGCTGCGGCCACTCCTCAGACAACAGAACCAATAGCCCCCATAGAACCGGGGAATGAGTCGGCGAAAAATGTAACGGTAGAAAATGGCTCTGCCCCGAAGACTGCTTCCGCAGAAACGGAAGATGAGAACAGTGCCCTGAGGCCTGACAGCGAGCCAAAAAAGAAATCCGAAAAAGCAAGCCAATTTGTCGACCAGATGGTTCGCGACGGCATCACAACTCTATCGCAAGTCTTCATCAGCCTGGTATCCACCAGCGTGATCGTATTGATCTATGTATTCTTTTTGTTGATTGGTACACCCTCAATCAGCCATTCTCCAACCCTCAGTGAAGTGGATCGCCAAATCAGATCATATCTGTCACTAAAGACAGTGATCTCAATTTTTACAGGACTGGTGTTCGGCCTCGCCCTGAGAATGTTTGGTGTTCCGATGGCATTCACATTCGGAGTGCTCGCGTTTCTGCTTAACTTTGTACCTAACGTGGGTCCAATCGTTGCCAGTCTTCTACCGATCCCACTGATCATCCTGGATCCCAACGGTACGGTGGCCTGGATGGCTGCGACCATCACGGTCATTTGCACCATTCAATTGATCAGCGGTAACGTAGTTGAGCCGAAAATCATGGGTAATTCCTCCGACCTGCACCCGGTCACGATCTTGGTTGGGTTGATGTTTTGGGGCATGATGTGGGGTGTGATCGGGATGTTTTTGGCGACACCGATCATGGCAGCATTAAAAATCATCCTTGGAAGAATCCCCACGACAAAATCGATTGCCGACTTAATGGCCGGTCGATGGACATTCGACTTATCAAAACATCAGGAAGATTCAACGTCAAAAGCATCCAACTGATGTAGCCGTTTCCATTTTCGAGTATGCTGCGGGCCGACTCCTAAACTGGAGCCAACAAGCCTAAACTGGGTCGCAGCATGGACCGCTGATACAGATTCCACAGGGGTCGCGCCCCAATTTTTTTGGATACCTTTCTCATCGAGTTGACTGGATGAACAAAACCAAGCTTTTTCAGACTGCGATCCCCTTCGCTGTTCTGGGCTTTGCCACCTGCCTGACAGGTTGCACACGGCAAGTGAATGAGTACGTGCCACCGCCACCACCCCCGGTGACAACAGCGCTGCCTGTACGGAGCAAAATAACACCATTCCTTGAGCAAACGGGGCGTACAGAGGCTTCTGAAGAAGCAGATGTCCGAGCAAGAGTCCGCGGATTCATCCAAAAGGTTGACTTCCAGCCAGGTGAACCCGTGGTAAGGGGTGTGACGCTCTACAAGATCGAACCTGACCAATACCAAGCGGTCTATCAGTCAGCAGCAGCCAAGGTAGAAGCAGCCAAGGCAGATATCAAAGTGAAAGAGGCGCGAGTTACAACGCTCAAGGCCGAGGTAGATCGGGCCGATCTGGAACTCAAACGAGAAGAAGACCTGAAAAAACAGGATGCAAGCTCCGAGGCCCAATACCAAAATGCTGACGCGGCCAACAAAGCAGCAAATGCGAACTGGGAATCCGGGAAAGCAGACGTTCTTGCGGCCAACGCCAATCTGAGCAGTGCAGTCGCAACGGAAGATCAAGCAAAGCTCGATCTTGCCTACACTGATGTCCATGCACCCATCGATGGTTCGATCACCAAAACTTACTTCAAGTTGGGCAACCTAGTGGAAAATGGAGATCGACTGGCAACGGTAGTCAATGACGAGATCATCTTCGCAAACTTCAGCATCAGTGACCGCAGCCTGCTGGAATTCATGAAGGCGAGGCAGTTGGCTCAAACCGGAAATCAGATTGAGCCGGGCACGGCGGAAGACAGATGGCGTGGAAAGAAGGTTTACCTCCGCCGCGAGACCGATGAAGGATTTCCGTTTGAAGGCGAACTCGATTACGTCGATCAGGCTGGAATTGAATCCGACACCGGTACTTTGGGGCTTCGAGCCTCTTTCAAGAACGATGACCGCCAGTTGTTGCCCGGGCTATTCGTCACCATCCGCATCCCTGCAGAAGAGTCTGTCGAATCGCTGCTGATCCCAGAGGTTGCCTTGACTCGAAATGATCAAGGGTCGTTTGTCATGACCGTGGGAGCAAACGATGAAGTCATTGCCACCAAAGTGATCGTCGGTCAAACAGTGAGCGGATGGGCGATCATCCAGAGCGGCTTGAAAGATGATGACCAGGTGATCATCAGCGGAATTCAGCGTGCACGAGCAGGTCTGAAAGTTGCCCCGACCCAGACGAAGCTTTCGGTTGATGCCGAGGCATTGTTACGCGGCCGCGGCCAACCCGACACAGCCCCCCCTGCTAGTAATGCAGGCAAACCGACGGATGAAGCATCCGAAACCGCGCCGTCACCGACGACGCCTGCCCCTTAATCATCGAGTCTGAATGAGGGTGTTTCCCTCTTTCGATTGCATACCAGAAATCGAGCATCTGATGTCGCGTTTCTTTATCCACCGGCCAATATTCGCAACTGTCATCTCAATCATAATCGTGATTGCGGGATTCGTTTCGTTTGGCGCCTTGCCAGTAGCCAAATTCCCTGAGGTTGCACCGCCCACCGTTGCTGTGTCAGCGATTTACCCCGGCGGCAATGCAACCACGATTGCCGAAACGGTTGCTGCCCCCATTGAGCAGCAAGTCAACGGGGTGGAAGGCATGTTGTACATGTCCTCCAAAAGTGCGAATGACGGCACCTACAACCTGACGGTCACATTCGAGCTTGGGACCGACATGGACATCGCGTCCGTGTTGGTGCAAAACCGCGTCGCCATCGCCGAACCTCAATTACCGCAGGAGGTTCGCGCCCAAGGAATCACGACCAAGAAACGTTCCACGCAAATTCTTCAGTTCATTGCGCTAACATCGCCAGCGCAGAACGTGGATGCATTGTATCTGAGCAACTATGCACTCACCGTCAAAGATGAATTGAGCCGGATTGCCGGCGTCGGTGATGTCACCGTTTTTGGCGCGGGTGATTACAGCATGCGGATCTGGCTTGATCCCGAGAAATTGAAACAACGCGGCCTTACCACCGACGATGTTCTCAATGCGATCAAAGAGCAAAATGTGCAGGTGGCAGCCGGGCAAATTGGTGCCCCCCCTGCCCCGGCTGGGACCGCATTTCAATTTTCGGTGAATGCCAAGGGTCGCTTGACGGATGTCAAGGAATTTGAAGACATCATCATTCGGACCGGAAAAGACGGGCGAAGCCTTAGCGTTGGCGATGTGGGGCGAGTTGAATTGGGCGGAAAGAACTATACCTTCAACTCAAAATTCAACGGACAGCCATCTGCCTCGGTCGCGATTTACCAACTTCCAGGGGCCAATGCACTGACCACTGCCGGCCTGATCCGGGCAAAGATGTTGGAACTGAGCGAAAGCAATAACTGGCCCAGCGGCATCGACTACAACATTGCCTTCGACACCACACTGTTTGTCGAAGCTTCGATATCGGAAGTCTACGAAACGCTTTTCATCGCGGTCGCTTTGGTGATCCTTGTGATCTTCATTTTCCTTCAGGACTGGCGAGCGACGGTCGTTCCCGTGGTCGCTATTCCTGTTTCCCTGATCGGCACCTTCGCAGTCATGAATGCGATCGGATTTTCGATCAACATGTTGTCATTGTTCGGGATTGTGCTGGCAATCGGAATTGTCGTGGACGATGCGATCGTGGTGGTCGAGAACTGTACCCGACACCTTTCCGATGGGCTGAGCCCCAAGGACGCCGCCGTCAAGGCGATGGAAGAGATCACAGGGCCTGTGATTGCGACCACACTGGTACTGCTGGCCGTTTTCATTCCCAGTGCCTTCATGGGTGGAATCACCGGCCAGTTATTCCGGCAATTTGCTCTTACCATTTCGGCAGCTGTGCTGATTAGTACGATCAACGCCCTAACACTCAGCCCCGCCTTGTGTGCAATCGTGCTGCGGAAACCCAAGGAAGCAAGATTCATCGGCTTCCGCCTGTTCAACCGCGGATTTGATGGAGCAACCTCGATCTACAGTTTTTTCATTAGCTGGTTCGTACGCTTGGTCGTACTTGTCTTGGTCGCCTATGGCCTGTCTCTTATACACATCTGACGCTG
>CAJXTM010000399.1 GCA_913061385.1 uncultured Rhodopirellula sp.
GAGATCAGCCTCGGTCTCGTGGGCTCGGAGATGTGTATAAGAGACAGGTCGGAGGTGCGGCGAAACTCCCGCAGCCGTGTCGCAGAGCATTGACTCTGGAGGTCGGAATGCAAAACGCCGGGCTTGGAACAGCCTTGGCGGTTACCCTTTATGGTGAGAATAGCTTGGCGACGATTCCGACCGCAGCTTATACCTTTGGTTGCATGCTTACCGGTACGATTTTAGCCGTAGGATGGCAAAGACGCGGGGAATGCGTTGAAGTGTTAGTGGGGCAGACGCCGGGAGATGATTGATTTGGTGGGTTGGAACCGTTCTCGTATCGTTCATTTTGGCAGGCTGTGCCCCTTGAAAACCGGCAGATCGGGCTGTAGGCGTTTGCATGGGTAGCGGTATGATATTCATCTTGGGTCACTAATGCCGCATGCCTTTAAGAGAACTGATGTCAACATCGTCGTCGAATCCGGAATTTGCCATCGAACTTGGAGGTGTACTGCGGGCGGCTGCAGTGATCGATATCGGGGCGACCAGTATTCGCATGGCGATTGCTGAAATCCATCCCGACGGCAAGATTCGAACGCTCGATACTTTGGCGCAACCGATGGATCTGGGGCGTGAGGCTTTCGAGAATCGACGCTTGTCACGTAAGAGTATTGAAAGATCGGCCGCTGTTCTACATCGCTATCAGCGGGTTCTGCAGGAGTATGGAATCAAGCCAGCAGATGTGCGGGTCGTTGCGACAACCGCGGTTCGGGAAGCGTCAAACCGCTTAGCGTTTGCAGACCGTATTTATGTTGCGACGGGCTTGAACGTCGAGCCCATTGATGAGGCTGAAGTTAATCGGATCACTTACATGGGCGTCATGCCACAATTGCAGGCACATCCTGCGTTGGCGGATGGCAAATCACTGGTGGTCGAGGTTGGTGGTGGAAACACTGAGGTGCTATTGGTTCGAGGAGGTAACGTGCTCGAGAGCCAATCCTTCCGATTGGGGTCGCTACGACTGCTTCGGACGCTCAAAGGAGTCCGTTCCAGTGCACCCCGCCGACGCACAATGATGGAAAGCCATATTCGACGGGCATGGACCCGTTTGACTGATGAAAAACAGGATGGCACACCTGTCCAAGTTGTGGCGATTGGCGGTGATATCCGTTTTGCCTGCAAACACGTTCTGAAAAATTGGAATGGTAAATCGCTTGCTGAAATGCCGACCAGTAAACTCGATGAATTTACTTCAAAGATTTTGAAGCTTGACGAAGATGCGATTGTTCGTCGCTATGGTGCAAGTTATACCGAGGCAGAAACCTTGGGGCCTGCGTTGCTGGTTTACACGATGCTCGCGAAGCATTTGGATCTCGAGCACATCTTTGTTTGTGATACCAACCTTCGAGATGGTTTACTGCAGGATATGGCACTCGGAGGAGGGTGGACTGCTGAATTCCGCAATCAGATCGTTCGTTCAGCAATCACACTTGGACGTAAGTTTGATGTTGACGAATCGCACGCTCGAAATGTCGCTGAACTAGGAAGGAAACTGTTTCAACAGTTTCAGCACGAACATCTTCTAGATAGCCGGCACGAGGTTATCCTTTTCGTTGCCGCCCTGCTTCATGAAATTGGTTTGATTGTTAATGTGAAGAGTAATCACAAGCATGCGTTGTATCTGATTCGCCATAGCGAACTATTTGGATTGTCAGAGGGTGAATTGCTGCAAGTTGGTCTCATTGCCCGTTACCATCGGCGTGCGTTTCCGCAGCCGTCGCATGTCGAATATGGTTCATTAGCGCAGGAAGATCGCGTGGCTGTTTCCAAGCTGGCGGCGATCTTGCGTATTGCAATCGCTCTGGACGACACCCGAAGTGGTCGGATTTTGGAGATCGAGTGTGTGAATGATGGTCAGCAATTAGTCATTAATGTTCCAGGTGTGGATGATGTTTCGCTGGAACAAATTGCCATGCGAGAGAATGCAGGGCTGTTCCGGGACATTTTTGGTATGCCTGTGCTATTGCGTGCCCGCAGATTGTAGGTGCGATGATGACAAGCACGACGAGTAACGCACTGCCGATCTTTCTTGGGTGTCCCGTGTGGGCATGTGGGCATTGGGCTGGAGAGGTCTATCCGGCGAAAACATCGCGTCAGGATTGGCTGCATTGGTACTCGCGTACCTTCAATACGGTTGAAGGCAACAGCACGTTTTACGCTTTACCCAAGCCCGATGTGATTCAGCGTTGGGTTGAACAAACGCCTGACAGCTTTCGCTTTGCCCTTAAATTTCCACGGGAAATATCGCATGAACTGCAATTAGAATGTTCCGAGTCTGCCACACGTGAATTCCTTCATTGCATTGAACCACTGCGAGCAGCAGGGCGACTTGGTCCTACCTTCTTGCAGTTAGGACCGCGATTTGGTCCAGATCGACTTTCGGTGCTAACCCGTTTTCTAGAGAAACTGCCGCGTGACTTTGCCTGGGCCGTAGAATTGCGGCATGTCGAATGGTTTGACTTGGGCGTTCACGAAAATCGAGTGAATGATCTCTTGCAACGATTGGAAATTGACAAGGTCCTGTTCGACAGTCGACCGCTCTTTCAATCCCCACCAGATGACGAAATAGAAAAAGTTTCGCAGGATCGTAAACCGCAAACGCCGGTTCGCCAGACGATTACCGGAAAGTGTCCCATGTTGCGTATCGTGGGTAGGAATAACGTCGAATTGACTGATCGGTTTTTGAATCAATGGGCGCCAATTATCGCGGGGTGGGTGCAGCAGGGTTTGAGTCCCTATGTCTTTGCACATGCACCCAATGATAAATTTGCAGTGCGTTTTGCAAGGAGATTGGCTGAACGTTTGCAATCTGAACTCCCCGACTCGGATTGCAGTGTTCCATGGCCTCCAGCTCCGGTACGTCAGCTTTCCCTGCTAAACGAAAGTTGTGATGGAAAATGAACGAGCACCTGTTCTGCAGAATTGAGGATTCTTTGTCCAATGAGTTTCTATTTGGAAGCCTATTTGGAACCAAGGGAGCCGTTCATTGTCCTGGCTGATTCTTGCAAATGGTGCTGAGCCTACAGATCCCTATTGGGAATGCCGTCATCAGATGGTGGAAAAGTGTATTGCCGCCGCAGGAGTCACTGACACCCGGGTGTTACATTCCATCCGCAATACATTGCGTCATGAATTCATGCCTGAGGCGATGAGGAAATACGCTTACCTGGATATGGCCGTCCCTATTGGTGATTCGCAAACCATTAGCAGTCCATTCACTGTTGCTTTGATGACAGAGACGATTGAACCCAGTGAAACGGATCGGGTGCTCGAAATCGGTACGGGAAGTGGGTATCAGGCGGCGGTGTTAAGCCCGTTGGTGAAACATGTCTACTCGGTCGAAATCATGCCCTGTCTTGGTCGTCAGGCGTCGGCAACATTGCGGCGATTGAAGTGCGACAATGTATCGACACGAGTTGCTGATGGTTTCGAAGGATGGCCGGACGCCGCACCTTTTGACAAGATCATCGTGACCTGCAGTCCCGAATCGGTACCGGAACCGTTAGTTGAACAACTCCGTGAAGGTGGAACACTCATCATTCCGGTTGGCGAACGCTATCAGCAGACACTGTTTCGGATGACGAAGCTTAATGGCAAACTGGTGCGTGAGGAACTCAGGCCAACGCTATTTGTTCCCATGACCGGTGAAGCGGAGGATGGCCGGCGGGTATTGCCAGATGCCACAAACCTGGTCGTTGTGAATGGGGATTTTGAGGCCAACGCAACGCGTCCTGGAACTACATCGGCAGATCACGTTCCCGGCTGGTATTACGGGCGGCAGGTCAGTTTGGTCGATGGCAGCCAGAGAGAACCGGCTGCCGTTGGGAAGACGTTTGTACGCTTCACCAATCAGACGCCAGGGCTTAGTTCGCACCTTCTTCAGGGAGTGCCCGTTGATGGCAGGCTCGTTCGTAGAGTTGTATTGAGTGGCTTGTGTAGAACTTTTGAAGTCATTCATGGTCCGGATTCTGATGCAGCACCGATGATTTCCATCAGCCTGTATGACGATTCGAGGTCTGAATTGGCTGTTTTCTGGCTGGGCCCGTTCGGTGCGGCCCCAGGTTGGCAAGCACAGGAAGCGGCATTCGACGTCCCGGATAGCAGTCGCGAGGCGATCCTCCGAATCGGGCTATTTGGAGCCACGGGCACAGCAGATTTTGACGGTATCCGACTTTCGAAGCCTGCCTGAGTGGTGAAATCTGTTGGGGGGTAAGCGATTTTGACTAACTGCTGGATTCTTCCTAGCCGTTAAAAGTTCGCCAAGGATGCTTGTTTGCCTAGGCTGTGTCGCTATCCTAGTTACTTGGCTGCGCAACGAGAGGTGTGGCTTAAATCACTGCTGAACGAACTAGGAGAATTGGTATCATGAGGTGTTTACAGTACTTGGCCCTCGCGGCCGCAATCACCGTACTCGCGGGGACAGTAGAGGCTGGCGGATCTTGGGGAGGTTCCTCAGGAGGAAGCGGCTCTTCGGGAGGCTATGCCTCTTCAGGTGGCTATGCCTCTTCGGGTGGAAGCAGCGGAGGTTTTGGAGCGCGATGGCACGCTAGGCATGCCTACTCTAACGTAGGAGGATCTTCTGGCGGTTCATCCGGTGGGTCCTCTGGCGGTTACGCCAGCTACTCTGCCGGCAGCAGCGGTGGTTCATCGGGTGGAAGCACTGGGCATGTTGGCCCAATCCGACGCCTGTTTGCAAAGATCCATGCGGCCAAAGCATCTCTTCACAATCACGGTAGCAGCGGTGGATCCTCCGGAGGTTACGCGGTTCAGTCCAACGGTTCTTCCGGCGGTAGCAGTGGTGGATATTCGTCTTATCGATACTCTAGCCCGCGTGTCATGTATTCAACCGATATGGGGTCAACCACTTACGAGTCGACCACGGTTGTGCCATCCACTGCCGCACCATCCACTGCCGCACCATCCACTGCCGCACCATCCACTGCCGCACCATCCACTGC
>CAJXTM010000400.1 GCA_913061385.1 uncultured Rhodopirellula sp.
CGTGGGCTCGGAGATGTGTATAAGAGACAGGATATGGACCTCAGTTCAAAGCAGCCCGGCAACGGATTTCGTCGCGTCGCTGGCGTGATGAGCAGATGATTGCCGCAGATGCCGACCTCTCTGATATGGAGCGTGAATATACGTCCGCGCTCAATGCACTGAATTCAGGAATCGAGAAGGCACGCGACACGATTCGAAACTATGTCCTGACGTTACCAGAGCAGGCACGAGAAGCCGCCGAGAAAGTCAAGCAAGCCGAGGAACGCACCGAAACGCGACAAGATTCATCCACCGACACCGCTGAAGAACTGGCCGAAAAACAGCAAGAAGCAAACGAGGCAACACAGGAGACGCTGGAAGCACTCATTGACTTTGCCAACACGGCTTCGATCACAGACGACGCTGAGCGTGAACTTGCCCGAGATGCAGATGCTGCAGCGGCACAGATTCAGGACGCCGCCCAGCGTGCAGAAGAGTCGATGGAAGAAGCTCAAGAAGCGACAGATACTGAGCAGCGACAACAATCCCTTGATCAGACCGCCGAAGCATTGGAACAACTTGCTGATGCATTAGAACAAACTGCAGCCCACTTTGAAGCAGCTGAAAAAGGTGAAGAGATTGAACAGTCGCGTGATGATCTCCGTCAGGCGGAAGCCGCCCTCGAGATGCAGAACGAACTCGACCAACGCTTTGATGAAGCCGAACAAATGGCTGAATCGGCCCAAAGCACTCCAGAGGAGTTAATGGAACAGCTTGAGAGGGAGTTACTGACCAACGAGCCAATGCGACAAGAACTTTCGGAAATAGCACAGGAAGCTGCCGAGTCAGCACAACGTGAACTGGAAAGTGCCGCGAATAAAGAACAACGATTGAACCAGGAACTCGAAAAATCAGATCCAACGATCGGCGAACAAAAACGACGTACAGCAAAGCAGATTGAAAACTTAGCAGCACGAACCGATGCTTTGGAACGAGCACTCGTCGAGAAGGCGGAAACGGCGCTCTCGAAATCGCAGGGCAACGTTCCTGAAGCTCAGCAAGATCTGCAAAAAGCGAGAGAGCAATTGCGAGATGCTGTCAACGAGGCGGCCAAACTCGATGCTGAAGCATCCCTGCTCAATGAGATGCAGGAGACGGCTCAGGCAATGACAGATGCAATCAAAAATGCACAACAGGCGATCGCAGACGCAAAGCTCCCGACCGAAAATGCAGTGCAGCAAAAAATCCACAAAGATGACACCAGCCGGAACCGCAGTAAACAACAACTGGAAGCCGCTGCACGAGATGCACGTTCCCAGCAGATCCGCAATGCTACGGCCGAAAGACAACAATGGTCCACTGCCAAACGCGAGGCTGACCGGCGTGCTAACGAAGCCAAAAATCAGAAACGCACTGCAGAAAATCGCAAACAACAATTGGAACAACAACTAAGCCGCGAGAAAGGCAACACGGATCGATTGAAAGAAGATATTCAACAGATACAGGGTCAAATCGAGAACGCAGCATCAGCAGAAGAGGCCGCTCGCGAAACAAAATCGTTTGCTGAAAAACGTGAACAGACTGCTGGGAAACGCGAGCAAAATGCGAGGAACCAGAAATTGCCCCCACTAGATCAACCCAATCCCGCAGCCGAACTGGCATCTAGACTTGCTGAACAAACCAAGAATGAACTGGGAGAGATTCAGGAAGCACTGCGTGAACTTAGCGAAGGCATGGTAAGCGAAGATCAGTTAAGGATTCCTGAATCCATAGCTGAGCAGTTAGCTCAAAAACAGGACAAAATCCAAGACCAAATCGATAACGCAACCGAGCAACTGCGTCGGGCGGCACGGCACGAAGAAAGACTGGGACAAGACGAGTTGGCCCAGCAGCTCGCCGAAACGGCAGACGCCATCGAACAGTCAGCTTCGCAGGCTGCAGAAAAAGCCTCTAACACCCTACAAGAGGCTGCTGAATCAGCGGACAGGAGTCCGCAGGCCAACCGTGATGTAGCCGATGCTTCCGAAAAAATCAGCCAAGCCGCGCAGGGACTTGCTGAAATGCTCGCTGATTCGAATCCAAACGATCCAGGCGAGAGCAGTCAGCAAGCAAGCCAGCAAGGTGAACAGCAAGCAAGCCAACAGGGTGAACAGCAAGCAAGCCAACAGGGAATGGCACAGAATAGCGAACCCAATGGTCAACAGCCCAGTCAGCAGAGCCCCTCTTCGCCACAGGGTCAGCCAACTGCCGAACAACAAGAAGGTCAGCAGATGGCGCGGACGCTCGATGAGCTGGATCGTGCTATGGCTCAGCAAGCACAAGCCGCGCAGCAGGGTGAACAACAAGCGGGGCAGCAACAATCAGGCCAAGAACAGGGTCAGCAGCAAGCCAGTGAACAACAAAGCCAACAACCATCGGGCGACCAGCAGGCCGATCAACAAGAGGGGAGTCAACCTGGACAACAACAGACAGCTGGTGAAGCATCACCCACCCTGGCCAATGCAATGCAGTCGCAAGCCCAACAATCTGCTCGTGAGCGGCAATCGCAAATGAACCCGGCGCAGCCGAGCCCATCAGAAGGATCCACTCCGTCAACCGAGTCAGGCAACGGCATGCAAATGCCTGCAGGCGGCCCAGTTGATATCAGTCAAACGAATCGCTTCGGTACGGAATGGGGAAAACTGAGGGAACGTCGCACAGAAGATGCATCTGAGAGCCGTGCAGAAAGTGTTGCTCCACAATACCGCCGAGAAATCGAAGCCTACTTCCGAGCCATTGCCAAACGTGCGGCGGAAAAGTCCAAGTGAAACCATGAATCAGATACGTGACCTATCGGATCGCAGTTCCCGCAGGCATTGGTTGCTGGGACTCGCTGCTGCCACTGCCGGACAAACGTGCTATGCGCAGGACGCTACCAAGGAAATCGGATCTCCCGCCAGTCTCTATGTACCGGACGAAATTGATCGCGCAGTCAAATCGGGAGTTCAGTATTTGGTCAAAACCCAGCGGGACAATGGTGGGATCTCAGACCGGGGACACGATGTCGCGATGACAGCGCTGGCGATCATGGCAATGGCTTCGATCGGCATGGAACCGCAATCGTTTTCGGCTGCAGGGCGTTCGATGGCCAAGGCCCTTGATTTTGTCCTACAAAAGAAACATCAAGATGTGCAGGGATACCTCGGTGGCCGCGACGGATCCAGGATGTACGGCCACGGAATTACTACACTGATGTTGACAGAGATGCTCGGCATGGGGGCGACCGTCGAGCAAAACGAACAGATCCACGAAATGCTGGTCAACGCGATTAAATTGATTCTGACAGCCCAGAGAGTCTCCAAATCCGAAAAGCTGAAGGGTGGATGGCGGTACACACCATCCAGTCGAGATTCGGATCTGTCCGTTTCAGTTTGGCAACTCATGGCCCTCAGATCAGCTAAGAATGATGGTCTGAACGTCCCAGGGGAAGCGATCGAAGCAGCGCTCAAATATCTGCGTTACTCATACGCATCCCCACTGAATCGTGATGGAACTCCACGCACCAAAGTTACAGGCTTCAGCTACACCCCGGGAACGCACCATCCATCGTTCACCATGTCAGCGGCAGGCTTGCTTGCCATGCAGGTGTGTGGCCAGTACGAATCACCCATGGTCGAAGGTGCTTCAGAGTGGTTGATGCAACACCCACCAAAACCCAACGAAAGATTCTTTTTCTACGGCCTTTATTACTACGCCCAAGGCATGCATCAGGCCGGTGGCAAATACGCAAAAGAAGCGGATGACATTGTTGCCAACCTGCTGCTCGAATCTCAACGGAGTGACGGTGCCTGGTTGGCCCGGGGAGGAGAAGAACGTAACGTCGGGGCCGTTTACTCAACGGCATTGGCAGTCCTTAGCCTGAGCGTTCGATACCACTACCTGCCTATCTACCAACGTTAAATCATCAATGTGTTCAGCTACGAAGAAAACATTCAGGTTGGGGGATCGATTGCTGAAGACTCACCTCGTTCGCTCGACATGAACAATTCAGCAATGTGTTGCGAGTAGAAAAGTCCCCTTGCCCGCCACCGCGGTACTGGACCCGAGCAAAGCCAACCAGATGCTACTAGCAGCGCGGGTCAGAAATCGCAGGTCCCTCAAACCTCAGCGTGTGAGTGCCAAACAGACAGCAGCCCGCATACGAGTTCGTGATAGCGTGGGCAAAATGTTCAGCCTGCAACAGCGGTTCGGACATACCAAAACCGCGAGCAACTCATATTTGAACACCCGAGTGACTCGGATGGGCCTTAGAGCCCTCGAAGTCACAGGGAGATAGCAAGCATCTGGTGGGGCAGACGCGGATATCGCATCAGGCGGGTATCACAACAGGCGGGTATCACAACAGCCTGGCGAGTCCGAGCGGCCCATGGAGTTATTATCCTTGAGCAATCAGTCCAGCAACCGCGACACTACCGCTTTTGGCGAGATTGCATCCAGCTTGCGTATTCCTGAACGGTGATTTTTCCATTTCGGTCACCGTCTGCAGCGGCAGGGCTCATCAGCATTTTTCCCCATTCCGAAGCAGTTAGCTGCCCATCTTTGTTTTTGTCGTAACGATCAATGATTCTCTGCCCGAGCTTGACGTATTTGTCATCAGCTTTGCCACCGCTGGCAGCGGGTGCCGGCGCTGCTGAGGCAGCGGATTTTGAAGATCTTGTTTTGCCTGAATAAGTTGCAGCGAGTTGGGAAACGCTGCCCTTCTCCACTTTCTTGAGAGCCTCATCTGCTGTAATCACCCCATCACCATTGAAGTCAGAATCTAAAAACTCTGCGACGACATCGTTATTCCACTCCTTGGCAAACTCCGCCATGGTGACCTGTCCATCTCCATTTCCGTCTTTGTCTGTAAAGGTACCTGGAAGGCCCTCGGGAAGAGCTCTTCCCGCAGTTGGACGATAAGACTTTCGCCCATCGAACACATCTGGAACCTGTCTCTTATACACATCTCCGAGCCCACGAGACCGAGGCTGATCTC
>CAJXTM010000401.1 GCA_913061385.1 uncultured Rhodopirellula sp.
GAGATCAGCCTCGGTCTCGTGGGCTCGGAGATGTGTATAAGAGACAGATCCTGTTGTTTGCACACCAACTTTTGCTGCTTGATCGTTATGGAACTTTACGATTGAATCGGGGAAAGACGAATCGCAAGTACGTCCGCGAGACACGTGCCACAAATAACGACGCAGCAAAATGCCTCGAGAATACAGTGGCTTCTTTCGAACGATCCTACTTCGGCCGTCATACGATCACACGGACTGAGTTTTCAGACACGTGGCGATTGAATGAACAGCTGGAAGCGGGGCTTGAGCAAAATCAGGGAGAAGCAGCATGAAACCCGCTGAAACGAAACTCCTGACAACTGTTTTTATATTTTGCATGTTGTTGGGTGCCGGCTGTACAAAATTATCCACCGAGTATGGAAGAACGAGCGGCAGTTCAGCTTACTCAAGTATCAACGGCTACGGCACCTTCCGTTTGGCACTGGAGAATGCTGGATTCACCGATCGGGACATGGGGCGGCTCACGGACCGGCTAAAAAAGAGTACAGATCTCGTGGTCTGGGCTCCCCAAAACGGAAAACCTCTCAACGCCGAAGCAGTGGTGTGGATGGACTCCTGGCTCAAACAGGCAAACCGCACCCTCGTTTATATTAACCCCGACAGCGGCAGTGAAACGGAATACTGGACGTCAACTCTTCCCTTGGCGCCAGCCGAAAAGCGTCTCGAGTATCGGCGACTGGCCGCCAAGAGTCGCAACCAACGAATGCAAAACCGCTTCAATAAGAACCAAGCTCCCTCGTACCAATGGTTCACCATCACCCGCTTGCCTCGCCCAGAGACAATCAAAGGCGTCAAGGGTCCATGGAAACCCAACGGAAACACGACAATCCAAGCCCCGCTTACGCCATTGGAGCACGGCGTAGTAACGTCAATGAACCCCGCGCGGGTTACCATTCCCGCCTCGATTGCGACGCCCAACCTCAAAAGTGTTCCAGGATCGCCAGCAGTTCAGACGAGTTCTATTCAATACATGAGACGCCCACTCCTTGAAACAAAAGACGGAACGGCGTACGTCGCTGAGGTCACCTCCAAAAAGTGGAATGACTCACGGATCATTGTGGTATCGTCAGGTTCCCTGCTGTCGAACTTCGGGCTTACCCAACGACCCAACCAGCTTCTGGCTGACAGAATTATCCAAGAAGTGGCTGCTGCAAAGAACTCGGGCCTGCGTGCCGGATTTCTGAACAACGACGGAACATCCTTGACCGTGAGTAGTAAAGATAACGGCGTCCCTGTTGCTTCTGGCATGGAGATGTTAACCGTTTGGCCCATCAGTCTACTAACCATGCATGGCATATTCCTTGGCTTGGTCATCTGCCTCATGCTGTTGCCTATATTTGGGCGTCCCAAAAAGATCTCACACAACCAATCAGGTAACTTCGGTGACCACCTGGATGCAGTTGCAGCCCTGATGAAACGCGCAGGTGGTGAAAAGTATGCCCGCTCAAAAATCAGTGACTATATGAAACGGATGCGTGGGGAAACCACTGGCCCATGGATCATCAAAGAAGCACTCCCAGCTCCCCCCAAACCGATACACACGCTGCAGCCCAATCGACTCTCTAAGAACACAGCGTCACAAGTGCCCGCTGAGCCAACGCAACAAACCAACCCCCAAACCAATGCAACTGAATCTGCTGGTTCACTGACGCCTTCCGAAGGCACCAGTGCAATAGCGGAATCCCAACCTGACGGAAAAAAAATTGAGTAGCATTCCCCCAGAAACCAGTAGTATTTCAGCAGCAAATCCGGACCCCATGATGGTTCAATCTAAAAAATTTGCTCCCGTACAAAAACTATACAAAGAGATCTCTCAAGAAATCAGCAAACTATTTGTCGGTCAGGAAGAATTAATCCTGGGCAGTCTCACTGCTCTTTTTGCCGGTGGTCACGTCTTGATCGAATCGGTCCCTGGGCTGGGCAAGACACTTTTCGTGCGCACGATGGGGCGGGTGCTAGGTTGTGAATGCGGGCGAATTCAATTCACCGCTGACTTAATGCCCTCGGACATTACGGGCGCCCCTGTTTATGACATGCAGAAATCAGAGTTTCGATTCCGAGCGGGCCCTGTATTCACGCAATTCCTGCTAGCTGACGAGATCAACCGGTCACCAGCAAAAACCCATGCTGCCCTCCTCGAGATCATGCAGGAATTCAGAGTCACCATCGATGGCACCAGCCATGAAGTACCGAGGCCTTTTCTGGTGATGGCGACACAGAACCCACTCGAAAGCGAAGGCACCTACAATCTGCCTGAAGCACAACTCGATCGATTCATGTTTCTTCTCAAAGTCGAATACCCGACCGCGAGTGAGGAGATTGAAATCCTCAAATTGCACAGCCAACAGATCGATTTGAATCAACGCTTGGTTGACGAAGTGAATAAGATCACCTCACCGGCCCAGTTACTGGAAATGATCGACCTCTGTGCCCAAGTGAGAATTGAAGATAGCCTGATCGATTACATCAACAGAATTGTGCGGGCAACACGCACGTGGCCAGCATTCCATATCGGTGCCTCGCCGCGAGCCGGACTGGCGCTAATGCAGTCCGCAAGAGTCCTCGCCGCATTCAGTGGTCGCGACTTTGCCACTCCCGATGATGTCGTGGATATCACGCTACCAACCTTGCGACACCGCATTCAGCTGACTGCGGAAGCCGAAATCGAAGGCCGTACATCCGACGAAGAACTGGGAACCCTGATCCGTGGAATTGAAGTTCCTCGCGACTGAAATGCGAGTTTTCTGCAGAAGCAGCCGTGTAGCACCCAGCTGTTTTGAACCTGTGACGAAGCCACGATTTGACGGAACGGCAAAGGGGAACTACCAATACCGCACGATTTCAACGAGAGGACCTTGGTTTCAACGAGAGGACCTTGGTTTCAACGAGAGGACCTTGGTTTCAACGAGAATTTGGCGTCGGCTCATCACAGCAACCCTGCCTAAGATTAGCAATCGAGCGAAAGTACTTACAGGGTTAACCTTCGGGCGGCAGTCAACTCATCTTGCGGAGTTGATTTTCGGTCGAGGACTCGATGAGCACCGTTTTTCCGGTAAATACACCTGTGACTCAAAATTGGTGGACACACTGGCCGTGCATCGCAAAGCCAAGCTATTGCGAATCAAAAGCGGGCAAGCTTTTCAGTGCCCATTCTCTCGCCATTTCGATTCTCTCGCTTTGCGGCCCATGAAGCATCAAAAGCCCTTCCGCTCCACCAACGATATCGAAGACAGCCTCGACTTCCTCATCCGTAAGAAGATTTTTCGCCTGATACATTCGCACCTCAGCCAGTGTCCGTAACGACCGAGACTGGGGGCTACCTACAAGGGCTTCCACGCGGCGTCTGGCGATTTCCGGCGTTAGGGCTGGCAGGTCAGATACGGTTGCTTGCCGGTCAATGAAACTAAACAAAGAAGTCAACTGTGCCATGATATAATCACGTTCGGTCTGACGGCCCGCTCGGGTCATCTGCGACGCCTCGACATTGGACATGCCCTTGGAGACGATTTCCTGTTTACCAGTGGCAACGTTCAGCAGCCGACATCGGGAAGTATTCTGTACGTAGTCATTGCGACCGGCTTTCAAGACAACCTCAAAGTGAAGCAGCAAATCTACTTGTGCAACTCTGGCACTTGGCATGATATCTGCCAAAGCTCCTTCCCCTAGAAAAATGATTCCCGGTTGCCACATGGCCATCGGCTCTCCGGCATCCATCAACAATTCATTCACAGCCCCACCGACGACGTGCGACGCACCGGTGGGTGCACCTACATTACGCCCACCTGCATTCTCAACCGCTGGCGGTGGAACAGTAACTGTGGAAAACAATGGTCCGAAAACGCCACCTTGAAAGCGCTTCTTGAATTCCTCACCAACCACCGTTGCGACTAGGCCCAGATTCTTATCGAACACCGCACGCGCTTGGTCACTCAGCATTTTCCTGGCTGGAATCGAGGGCATTGCCGGACTTGATGCACCGCCCTGTTGGCGTCCAGAGCCTCTTCCATACCCTTGCTCCATTTCATCGCCCATGCCCTCATCCATGCCCATGCCTTCGTCCATGCCCATGCCTTCGTCCATGCCCTCATCCTGCAGGAGTCCACCGAGCGCCCCGCCACCGGGAAAACCTCCTCCACCTGACCCCCCGGAACCAAATGCTCCTCCACCCGGAGCACCACCACGACCACCACGGCCTGACGCTCCACCACCACGAGAACCACCTCCTGGCGGGGTTGCCCCCTCCATGATCGGTTGCGGATCACCGCTGATATCGCCACGAATCGCCAGGGACACACCCCAACGAATATTCCAGACCGGTCGTCGCAGCAAAGCGTTGTATTTCACGGTCTGCAGAGCGACTAGGGCATCACGTTGCTCAACAGTCATGTGACCGAACATCAGGGCGAGCGCTAGTGGATGATTACCTGCTTTGAATGCATCCTCAGCATCCCGCCCGAGAAATGGCCCGGACTCCACATCAGCCACTCGGGTGGGTGCAAATAACGATGAGAAACTAAGTTGGTCACGTAGTGAGGCAAACGTGGCCCCGTACACATCCATTGCGTCTGCTTGAGGCGAAGAAACCGTCGCTCGCGGTCCATTGCCACGTCCACCGCCACTTCCATAGCCACCGCCACCACCATCACCGTACCCAGAACCTTCGTCGCCCATGTCGTCGCCCATCTCATCACCCATGTCCTCCTCGCCATAGCCTCGGCCATAGCCTCCATCCCCCATATCTTCATCACCCTCCATCATTTCCTCTTCCACGCCACCCGACCCTCTTGTCTGCAAGCCCGGCTGCCCAGTGGTCGCCTGTGCCATGACGTTTCCACAGTCGTTGGCCAAGACGGCAAGACCGATCAAGGAAAGACAAAGCCTTCGCAAACCGGCCCACATTGGGGATTGTGAAACGCAGCTAGGGCTGTCTCTTATACACATCTGACGCTG
>CAJXTM010000402.1 GCA_913061385.1 uncultured Rhodopirellula sp.
GAGATCAGCCTCGGTCTCGTGGGCTCGGAGATGTGTATAAGAGACAGATCCATGAGACATGAGTATGCCGAGAAAGTCTTTGTAAGAACTATTCATCCACATGCTCGCATGTTCAGTTAAGCTATGGTAGCGAGTTGGCCGGTTAATGCTGTCGTGATGCATTGGTAAAATATCGAAAAAGAGTCGGCCAGTACGTTACGCTGGTAACGTGATATTTCAACGAAAATGATTCTCTATTGATGAGGTTTTCAATGCGGTGTTTTGTGCTGCTGTGGTTGGTCGCTTCGGCGGCGAACGCTCAGGATTCGATCGTTCAGAAAAATATTGATGAGTCAGCTTTGCGAGTGTCAGGAATCATTCCAGACGCGGCCGTCCTTGCCCCTTATCGTGCAAAAGCAGTGGAGAAGTGGGGAAAAGAAATCAAAAAAATTGAGGCTCGCGACGCGACCGAAGTCGATCCCGAGGACGCGATTTTGTTCATTGGTAGCAGCAGCATCCGACGATGGGCTGATATCGCCACCGATATGGCACCCTTTCTGACAATTCAACGTGGGTACGGTGGTTCGAAGTACAGCGATGTCGCCGTTTTTGCGAAGCGATTGCTGCGTCCGCATCAGTACCAAGCCCTCGCTATCTTCGTTGGGAACGATGTTAAGGGGAAGCCAGAGGATCATACGCCTGATCAAGTAGAAGAATTAGCGCGTTATGTCATCTCAGTATCAAAAAGTCATCAGCCTGAGGCTCCGATATTTTTGATCGAGGTAACGCCGACCTCAAAGCGGTATGCGGCATGGCCTTCCATACGCAAAGTGAATGAGCGGTTGCGAAAAATCGCACTCTCGACACCAAGCACGTATTTCATTGCAACGGCAGAGCATTATTTGAATGCTCAGGGGAAACCGCGAGATGAGTTATTTGTCAGTGATCGCTTGCACCTGAACGAGGCTGGGTACGATCAGTGGGCGACATTGATCCGCAATCGACTTAGTGAAATCTTGCCGTCCAAGCGAAAAAATGAGGCTGCATCCGTAGAGTCGCCTGAATCCAGCGGAAACTGAGTTTCACGCCGCTTGGGGCCTGTTCCACGCAATCTATTTTGGAAACCACACAATTTAGCATCCCAATTGGCGGTTTCAAGCTTGTGATTGTCTGAAATCAGTTCGTAGACTCCGTCTGCGTTCTGTCGGGACGCCATATCATTTTCTTTGTTAGGGAAGCAGCAAACTTGGGCGGCAAGGAAGCCACCACTGTCTCATCAAGGATCGGAATTCGACGAGGATGGTCGTGTTCCGCGTTTACCGCTGCGCGACTGCTGGGCTTCTGTTTATGCACCTTGTGGATCACGTCCGCAGCGATTGCTCAGGAAATCAGTTCCGAGCTCATCCATGTTCGGGGCAATGTCGTCTCGCGTTGGCAAATTGAAGATGCAGAGGCATCTCTGCTGCAAGGTGATTGCGAGTTGGCTCATGGTGATCGAATGGTCCGAGCTAATTCAATGCTGCTGCTGGTGGATGGGCCTGTGGGCCGAGTTCGAAGCAGAATTGTGATCGCAGCAAATTCAGCAGAAAGTGGAACCGCTCCTCGGGCGTTAACGCTGCTGACATTAGATGATCCTCAAATTGTCGCACCCCGTGTTCTCAGAAAGCCTGCGGTTGAACCCGAGTTGCTTCGTCATTTGCCAACTCCAAATGCATTGCCAGCTAACGAGTGGCTGAATGCAATTCCGAACGCAGGTGTTAATTTTCAACAGGTGCAGTTCCAAGAATCCATCATTGCGCCTCAGCAGGACAATACTCTTCCGGCACCAGTGACCGATTCCACCGAGTCATCCTCGATGCGTTTTCTGACTGGTGGGGGTACGAAGTCGATTGAGATTGGGGCGCGGGACGGATCGACCCAATTGCAGATTGAAATGAAGCCACGCCCGGAGTTGGGTGACACGGTTGTTTTGGCGAGGGGTGGCGTCACAGTTTTGATTCGTGATGTGACTGTAAGTCTACCTAGCGGCATCATGGATCTTGGAACCATTTCGCTTTCAGCTGATCGTGTTGTCGGTTGGTTACCCGAAGTAGGGTCATTGTTCAATCGTTCCAATGCGAGTCCGCAATCTGATGGAGAAATCTATCTGGAAGGAGACATAGTATTTCGCCAAGGTGAGCGAATTATCTATGCCAATTCGATGTATTACAACATCGCTACACAGCAAGGCATGGTGTTGGATTCTGAAGTGATTACGACCATCCCAAATTATCTTGGGGTTGTACGCTTGAAAGCAGATGTGCTTCAGCAAGTTGCCCAGGGTAATTTTATTGCCTTTGATGCGGCGGTTACCAGCAGTCGTATGGGTGTGCCCCGCTACTGGTTGCAAAGCGAACGTTTGCAATTGACAGACCGACAACGAGTGATGCCTGATCCCATTACAGGTTTGCCGGTCAATCGCAGTGAAGCCTTTGTAAATAGTCGGGACAACTTTGTGTATTTCGGTGGGGTTCCCATACTTTATTGGCCAACGTTTTCAACCAGTTTAGAGCGACCAGGCTACTACGTTTCTGGCATCAAGTTGCGAAATGATCAGATTTTCGGTGCTCAGGTTTTGCTGGATTTCGATCTGTTTCAGTTGTTTGGAATTGAAAATGCACCACCTGGTGCAGACTGGGAAATGTCACTCGATTATCTAAGTGCTCGCGGCCCGGCGATCGGAACAACACTCGAGTACAGTTTGCCATCTTTGTTTGGATTTAATGGACCCGTTGATGGGTATTTCGACACTTGGCTGATCCACGACGATGGCAAAGATGATTTGGGGGCCGGGCGACGTGACTTGGTTCCTGCCACCAAGTTTCGTGGTCGATCGTTGCTGAGGCATCGACACTACTTGAACCCCAATCTTGAATTGATCGCCGAATTTGGTTGGATCAGCGACCGTAATTTTCTGGATCAGTATTTCGAAGGGGAGTGGGATCGCGATATCAACGAGAGCACGGCTCTGCGTGTTCGCAAGTATCACAATAGCCATCTATTTGATCTGACCGGGCAAGCTCGGATTAATGATTTTTTCACTACCACCGAAAACTTGCCAATGTTGGACCACTATATGATTGGTGGGTCGATTTTCGGCGATCGCTTAACATGGTCTGCCCACAACAAGATTGGCTATTCTCGACTTCAAGTCGGCGATTTGCCTGAGACTGAACCAGAAAAGAGTATGTATTCGACCCAAGTGCCGGGTCTGGAAAATGCCTCTGGGATTGTCACGGGAACACGTCAGAAGCTCTCGCTGCCAGTACAGCTTGGACCAGTCAGATTGGTGCCAAGTATTTCCGGGGAAGCATCCTACTATGGTGAAGCTTCTGATGGTGAGCCACTGACACGATTATTTGGCCAAGGTGGAGTCGTCGCGACGCTACCTGCTTCAAGAGTTGATCCTACCATTCAAAGCAGTCTCTTGAATATTCGGGGACTCGCTCACAAAGTGGAGTGGCAGGCCGAGTACTTTTATGCTGACAGTAATTCAAGCCTTGACGCGCTGCCGCTTTACAATCCACTTGATGACCACGCCCAGCAGCAATATCGATCACGCTTTTTGCGGAGCAACCCCGCCACGTTGGGTCGTGAACGCTATCAGCCACGGGACTATGCGTTTCGGCAGGGGATACAGCGGTTTGTTGCCAGCCCCAGTGACGTTGTAGCGGCTGATTTACAACAGCTCCGAATTGGTCTGCATCAAAGATTGCAAACCAAGCGGGGTCTGCCAGGACTCGAACGAATCGTAGATCTGTTTCAGTTGGATCTTGATTTGCTCATCTTTCCTGATGCGGATCGTGACAACTTTGGGAAGTCCCTCGGTCCAGCGACCTATGACATGCGGTATCAAGTTGGGGATCGTGTGTCGTTGCTGAGTGATGGCTATTTTGACTTCTTTGATGGTGGTCTTCGTTCTATCAGTGCCGGGGTTCGCAGCACCCGTCCTGGTTTGGGTGATGTTTACTTTGGTTTGTTATCAATCGAAGGGCCGGTCAGCAGCACGGTATTCCGAAGCAACCTTGACTATCGACTTAACGAAAAGTGGATCATTTCAAATGGCATGAGCTACGATTTCAGCAGCACTGGAAATGTCTCGCAGTCAGCGGGTCTGACCCGGATCGGCGAGTCTTTACTTGTTCGACTTGGAATGACTTATGACAAGGGACGAGATAACGTGGGAATTGGGTTTACAATCGAACCACGGTTCTGGCCCAAGCCCAAGTTAGGGCGAGTTGGTGGTCAGTTGATCCCGCCGCCGGGTGTGGAGGGGTTTGAATAGAGTTTAAATTCGGCACTCGTGTCGGGGGATTCCATGCGGGATTCATCAGTCAGGCGACAGCAGGCGTGTTACCGTCCCACTCTGACATGTGTTTGTTGTTTAAAATCAACCGTCGATTGCAGGCGGTGCCGATTCAACGTGTGTGCTGAATCACCCAATCCAAGTATCCCTGTGTGGTGTCGGTTACCGGGAGCATCAAAATTCCCGGTTCCTCGTATGGATGCATCGATATCAGTTGCTCTTTGAGGTTTTGCCAGCACCCACTGGCTGTTTTTATGGTCAACCGAAATTCAGTTGATGACTGGATGACACCATCCCATCGGTAGTGGCTAGTGACTGGACCATCGATTTGAACACAGGCTGCAAGACTGGAGTCGATGAGTTGGTGGGCAATGCGTTCTGCATCATGGTGTGACGCAACGGTTGTCACCACAATCACGAGTTGGGTAGAGGAATGCATATCAAGAAAGTGTCAAAAGAGAGGAGCATGCGTTTTCAGGCTGGAAGTAACCAGAAAAACCTGGAACGCGGCCAACTGGTAATTTAACAGGCAATTGGTAAGCATATGCAGGTAGGCTGAAAGGGAACCAACGTTTCGAAAGATTGAATTTCGAAATGTGGGCTGCTCGTTTAGCCCAAGAATGCCGGCGAATGCCTGTCTCTTATACACATCTCCGAG
>CAJXTM010000403.1 GCA_913061385.1 uncultured Rhodopirellula sp.
ACACGTAAGGAGTCGTCGGCAGCGTCAGATGTGTATAAGAGACAGGTCCAGGCACGCCGGCAGATTTCACGAAGTGATTGGTCTGGGATTGTTTGGCTGGATAGATAGGGCAGCAGATCTTTGACGTACAGGATTCCCACGACATGATCGAGGGTTCCTTCGTACACAGGAAAACGCGTGCGGCCAGCATCGACCACTTTTTCCAGCGTCTGGTTCCAGTCGGTTGTGACATCAATGGCATCCACATCGCTTCGGGGGGTCATGATATGGCCGACGGTATCTTCATGGAGTGTCATCACCCCCTGAATCATTTCTCGTACGCCCGGACCAAAGAATCCCTCACGTGTTCCAGCGGTGACAATCGTGCGGATCTCGTCCTCAAGTAGTTCCTCTTCCTCGTCTTCGTGTTCTGCGGTGCCGGTGAGTCTGCGTGTGACCAGTTCGACCAGTTCACCGGGGGCGGAAAGAGGGCTCATCAAAATGGACAGACTGCGCCAAAATGGCCATGTGTGGTAAAGCACCTGAGTGGAAGAAAAGCGTGTCACAGCGGTAGGCAGCCACACGTGAACCATCATCATCAAGATGCCAGCCGATAGAGCCCATAAGACCAATCGGAACGGCGAGGGGTCCATCTCGTCAACAAAAATGGCGGCTGTTCCGGCAATCAGAAACAAGACTGTACCGATCATCCGCAAGTATTCACTGCCGCGGATGGCTGCATCCTGGTTATCCAAGACAGCACCAAAACGCTCACGATTCTTTTTTAACCGGCAGTAAGCTTCCAGCTGGCGACCAGCGAAACTGTCCAGCAATTCACCACCCAAGCCACCGACACTGCTCAGTGCGAAGCCAACCAGCGAGAGCGACCCCCAGACCCATGCATCGTTCATGCCAAGTCCTCCGGTAACTGCTGTTTTTTCGAATCCGAACTCTCATCTGCAGGCACCGTGGAAGAGGTCGCTTGAGTGTTGTTGCGATTAGTATCCGAGCGGTCAGCTGCATATTGATCGATCTCGGTAATACCAAGTTGCAGCATCACCAGTCTTTCCGCAGTTCGCATGGCAAGGCGATCTTCCGGTTCATGGTCTTCCATGCCGGTGATGTGCAGGGTTCCGTGCACGACATACAAAAGCAACTCGTGATCGACTGACCAGCCGAGGTCATTGGCGCGTTCAGATGCGGTGTCCACACTGACAACCAATTCTCCCTCGATGTGGGGTGGATTGGCTGCGTAGGGAAAGCTGATCACATCCGTGGGATAGTCATGTCCCAGATGTTCGCGGTTGATTTGATGAATGGCTGCATCAGTGGCGACTCGAATTCCGATTTCACCCTGATGAAAGTCACGCAGCGAAGTCGCGGCCGTGCATGCATCACGCAGTTTCTGTTCGTTGGCGACGTAGGTCACGTCTTCGTCCACGATGATTTCGATATTCAGCAATGTCGGTTGGTCGGCGTCAAGCCGATTGTTGTCCGGGGTATTTGACACGTGCGTGGTAAATCGCAGTGAGAGATTTAACGAGGCTGCTGCGTATTTTGTGGAGTTGTTGGAAGGTCAGGCCACACTCGTCGAATTGGCCATCGCTCATTTTCTTTTGGGCAATGGAATCAACCAGTCCCTGAATTCTGGACGGAGTTGGATCGACGAGTGTACGGCTTGCACTTTCCACGGTATCCGCAAGCATCATCACGGCTGCTTCGAGTGTCTGCGGTTTGGGGCCAGGGTACCGGAAATCTTTGTCGCTGACCGTTTCAGCGTTGGGATCTTCCTCACTGCGTTTGGCAGCTTCTCGGTAGAAGTACTCCACCAATGTGGTGCCATGATGTTGCAGTATGAAGTCCACGATCGGCTGTGGGAGATGGTGATTTCTCGCCAAGTCAGCTCCGTCTTTCACATGAGCAATGATCACAAGCGTGCTCATGGCCGGTTGCAGTGAATCGTGCTGATTTTCTCCGGAGACCTGGTTCTCAATGAAGTACTCCGGTTTGAACATCTTGCCGATGTCGTGGAAGTACGCACCAACTCGAACCAGCAACCCATTGGCTCCAATTTCATCGGCAGCTGCCTCAGCAATCGAAGCAACATTAATCGAATGGTTGTAAGTGCCTGGCGCTCGCTGCGCAAGTCGGCGAAGCAGTGGGTGACTTGCATCACCAAGTTCCAGCAGACTGAGGTCGGTTTGAACCCCGAAACCCTTTTCAACGAGCGGCAACAGTCCGGTCATGGCCGTCGCCGAGACTAGGATGCAAAAGGCTGCCCAACTTGCATTTCTGAACAAACCGTTCAGTACCGTTTGGAATTCGGCACCTTTGTATACAAGGACTGAGATTTCGTCCGGCCCGGGGGGGGTCAGCGTTTGGCTGGCCACGATGCCAACCCCCACGACCGTCAGCATGGTGATGACGGCCGAACTGCAACCCACGTAGAGCAGATGGGTACGGCTTCGGATTCTTCCCAATAAAAGGGTGCAGCTTGTGCATGCTGCAGCCAGCATCACCAATTCTGGCAGACCGTCTCCCAGAAAGAGTGAAAGACTAAGGCTTGCCGCTGCCATTAGCAGTAACGCCAATTCTCGCCCGTAAACAACTGCTGCGATGATTGAAGCGAGTACCAGCGGAATGAGCTCACCCCGCCATTCGTCTCGCGCCGCAAAATACCCCAGCACGATCGCGCCCACCATCAGCCCAAGCAACTTGCCGAGCTTCCAGCGATCCCGCAGTAGTTCGCGGTCATCGACAAAGAAAATGTAGCTGCCACATAAAAGATACAGGGCCGTCAGCATGCCGGCATAGGAAAAGAAACGAACAACCATGTCACTTAAATACATGTTGTCCGAAATTAATTCCCACTCTTTGCGAAGCAATGCCAACTCTGTTTCTGTCAGTGGGGTGCCTGCCGCTGCGAGTACTGATTTGCCACTGGAGAGAACATCCATCGATAGTTCAACGGAGTCCAAGGCCGCTGCTCTGTCAATTTCATTTCGTTCGGTTTGGTAAGTCAGTGTCTGGTGGTTAGCCAAACGTTGTCGAATCCAGTCGCTGATCATTGCTGCGACTTGTTGATTGTCTTCAGATGAGTATTTCTGTCGAAATTGTTCTTTGAGTCGTGTGGCAATTCCGTTTGCTGCAACAGCAGTACGGCATTGATCCATTTCCACGAATTCAATGTTTTCCGGGTTGCCAGTGGGAGCAACGCGGATGCGTTCTTTGCTGCCTTGGTCATCGCGGTGGGACAGCGTTTCAATCAGCCCGTAGCGGCGGTTCTCCTGCATTGCGGTGTTGACGACTGTTTCGAGCGTTTTTAATTCGGGGTCATCCGTAAAAACGGATTTCATGATCCCGAAGCGTCTCGCTGGTGTGTCTTCTGTTTCAGTCTCATCACCAATGAAGAAGTTCGAAAAAGCAGTGAGCTCCTCTCCTTTGAGTTCGTCAAAGGAAGGAACGGGCAGCACGAGGAACAGATCATCTTTCAATGTTGCGATCAGTTCATCGATGGGTTGAGTGTTGTTTTGGTAGTAGGTGACGTAGCTTTTGCTTTCCTGCTCGCGACGCGCATTTGTCTCCGTTTCATTGGGGACCTGCATGTCGACTCGGGTAATCAGTTCCCGCGCTGGAACTTGATCTTTTCGGAAAGCGAATGGCGGTTGCCAAGCCTCGCAAATTACCAACAGGGCAATTGCAGAGATGAGGGCCATCGCAACACGGATGGAAAAGTCAGCCTTGTCGCCGTTTTGCCACCACTGAACTAGCCGCGGCTTTTGAATGCCGAGCGAGTTAATGCGTTCCTGACGCGTTCGTGTTTTGTTTGCACCGCTCATGGTATTGAATCGAACAATCAGTCATCTCGGTTTGGATGCCCTTCAGCCTTTTTCTGTTGAGATGGGTTTTGAATAGCAGCCCAACAGACCGAGATTATCGTCGTTCGGTTTGGTCCCCGTGTGCGGAATTTTGCTGTCGTTGGTCGAGGTCGTCGTAGGCCTCGACAATCTTCTGAACCAGTCGGTGACGTACGATGTCACTGGCTTGCAGTCTTACTATGCCGATCGCATCGATTTTTCCCAATCGCTTGATGGCGTCACGCAACCCACTGGTCACACCTCGTGGCAAGTCCTGTTGTGTTGCATCACCACTGACAACCATTTTGCTCCGTTCGCCCATACGAGTCAGGAACATCTTCATCTGAGCGACGGTGGTGTTTTGTGCCTCATCCAGAATGATGAATGCATCGCTCAGGGTTCGTCCACGCATGTATGCCAGTGGAATCACCTCGATTACATCCTGTTCCATCAGGTTGCGAGCCTGGTCGTAGTCGACCATTTCGCCCAACGCGTCCATCAACGGGCGCAGATAGGGATTCAGCTTTGCCCGAAGGTCACCGGGTAAAAAGCCAAGGCTTTCACCTGCCTCAACAGCGGGCCGAACGAGAACGATTTTGCGAACGCTGCCTGAGCGCAAAGCTTCCACTGCGGTGGCAACTGCTAAGTAGGTCTTGCCGCACCCTGCCGGGCCGGTGGCAAACGTCAAATCGTGGCAACGAATCGCTTTGACATATTCACCCTGCCCCGGTGTCCGCGGTTTGATACGACGCCCAGCATGCTGAATATCGATTTCATCGGCAGAGTGGCTGATTCCGCTGCCCGTTCCGGCAACAATGGCGCCTTCCGCTGAAGCAGCGACATCGATATCGCCGGGACTCAGCTCTCCCTTTTGACGAGAGAGATGACGGAGTTTCTCCAGCGTTCGAGTCGCCCGTTGGACGTCTTTCTCGCCTTCACCAGAGATGCGAATTCTGCCATCCCGCTGGGTGATGCGAACATCAAACAACCGACGCAACTTTCTCAGGTGCTGGTCGCGAGGCCCGAACAGAGTCAGGATCTCGTCAGGATTCGTGATCGAAAGCGTGGCTTCGGTCATTCAGCTGCCTGCAAGCTGTCTCTTATACACATCTGACGCTGCCGACGACTCCT
>CAJXTM010000404.1 GCA_913061385.1 uncultured Rhodopirellula sp.
CAGCCTCGGTCTCGTGGGCTCGGAGATGTGTATAAGAGACAGTCGTTGATCGCTGGCTTGCTAGCGGTGGTTGTGCTGTGGGGATACTCCCGTCCCTACGCGGCGATGACTGTCCGGGTGTTAGCAGCGATCTTGAAATTGGCGGCAGTTCTGCTGCTCGCTTTCTGCCTGTTGGAGCCGATGCGCAGCGGAACACGTCCCCGACCGCAAGCGAACATTTTGCCCATTCTGGTTGACAACAGTCGGAGCATGCAGCTTAAGACTGACGTGGGTGACGAGAGTCGACGGGTGCAGGTTGCTCGCATGGTCGATGAAGGTGCAGACTGGCGGCGTCGATTGGCGCAGGCCTTCGATGTGCGATCGTACTTGTTTGACTCCCGACTTGAGAGTGTGGACGACTTGAGTTCTTTTGAGGCTGATGGTTATGCATCTTCGCTTGCGGGAAGTTTGACGGCGTTGAGTGACCGTTTCAACACACGTCCGGTGGCGGGTGTGTTGTTATTTAGCGACGGGAATTTGACTGATCTGCCTCCTGGCGAAGTTAACTGGTCGGAACTCGGCTTTCCGGTTTATCCGGTGTTACCTGCCCGTGATAACGATTACGAGGATCTGCGAATCGCAGATGTCAGCGTCCGGCAAACCGATTTCGAGTCCGCACCCACGACCGTGGTCGTATCGCTGGATGCAGTCGGAATGGATGGGCAGACAGCCTTTGTGCGTTTGGCAGATGCAAAATCAGGCGAATTGATAGAAGAACAGCAAGTCAAAATCGGTGACAGCGATGAGCGACAAGAAGTTCGCTTCCGGTTTCGTCCGCAGCAGACTGGCGTGACTTTTTACAGAGCAACTGTTTTCACGGAGAGCGATCGGCTCTGGGGGGAATCGCTGGCAACAGATTCCCCGAAATCGGACAACGCTACCGGCAAGGCCGGTAGCGTGATCGGATTGGAATCTGAGGGGGAAGCTGCAGGGCAAACCACAGGCGGCGGATCTGACGATGTGAACTCCATTGTCAGCGACAAGGATGGTTCGCTTGAGTCAGCATTTGAGGAAGGCACAGCTGAAGCTACCCTGATGAACAACCAACGCATCGTCACTGTCGACCGTGCTACCGGACCGTATCGGATCCTGTATGTCGCGGGACGTCCAAACTGGGAATTCAAATTCCTTCGCCGGGCGCTGCAAGAAGACGCCGAGGTTCAGTTGGTAGCGTTATTGCGGATTGCCAATAAAGAAGCAAAGTTCAGCTTTCGTGATAAGTCAGTCAACTCTACCAATCCTCTGTTTGCCGGCTTAGGTGATGATGAAGAGGAGGCAGCCCAGCAGTACGACGAGCCGGTGATCATCCGACTTGGAGTCAAGGAGTCAGAAGAGTTAAGTGACGGTTTCCCCGAGACCGCCGAAGAATTATTCGGCTATCATGGGGTGATTCTGGACGATGTCGAGAGTGGGTTTTTTACACAAGATCAAATGCTTCTCTTACGCAAGTTTGTCGCGGCACGTGGTGGCGGACTGTTGATGCTTGGAGGCAGCGAGTCATTTGCATCCGATGAATTCGCGGACAGTCCGCTCGGGGAACTGTCGCCAGTCTATGCTCGACGTTCAGATAAGCAGAAACTAAATGGACCCTACACAATTGAACTCACCCGAGAGGGTTTGCTACAGCCATGGGTGAGGTTGCGTGATACCGAGTCTGCTGAGAAAGATCGTATGCGTTCCATGCCGCAGTTTCTGACCCTTAATGAAGTTGGGGAAGTGAAGCCGGGGGCATCGCAGTTGGCAACTGCGTCTGGGTCTGGAGACAAAAAAGTGCCTGCCATGATCGCACAGCGGTTTGGGAAGGGGCGTACCGCTGCACTTACGGTGGGCGATATGTGGCGCTGGTCGATGAGGCGTGGCGATGCTTCCACGCAAACTGGCGGTAAAGATCAACGTGATGATCCAGCGCAGGCCTGGCGACAGCTTTCTCATTGGCTCGTTAATGATGTACCCCGAAGAGTCAGCGTCCGAGTTGAGAAGGGGAACGATCCCAGTCAACCAGTTGGTGTGGTTGTTACCGCTCGTGATGAGGAGTACTTGCCACTTGACAATGCGACAGTGGAACTTGAAATATCGCCGGTGGACGGGGAACCGTTCGTTCTAAAAGCAGAGATGGACGATAATGAGGCGGGGAAGTATGTCGCTTCGTATTGGTCTCGCGTGCCCGGTGGATACGCAGTGACCGCAAAGGTTACGTCTGCTGATGGAGCTGAAGTTGGAGTTGCAAACACCGGTTGGACCTCCGATGCGGGAGCGACAGAATTTGGCGAATTGCAATTGAACCGGAAACTCCTCAATGAAATTGCAGAGCAGACAGGGGGTGAAGTGATCTCGGAAAATGGACTTGATCGCTTTGCCGCCGCTTTGCCGGATCGTGACGTTCCTGTTACTGAAACTTGGATCTATCCCATTTGGCACCGACCGTGGGTGATGTTTCTTGCGATGGTTTGTCTCTGTTGTGAATGGGGTTTAAGACGTTGGAAAGGCTTGGCATGAATCAATCTTCAGTGGGTCAACTTGCAAATCGGATCAGCTCAGTTGCGAATGCGGTGATCATGCGAGTGTCTGATCTCTGCCTGTTTCGCGTTTTCTGTGCGGTCTGCTTCGTCACATTCATTTCACAGGTTGGCATGAGTCAGAAGGCTGATCTTTCAGCTGCACCATTGGGCGGTGGAGACGGTGCAAAGGCTGGAAAACTAGTGCTTGTGGTTGGAGCTGCTGGAACCCCGGAATTTGGTGAAGAGTTCAGAGAGTGGGGTGAGCGTTGGCGAAAGGTTGCGGAACAGTCGGGATTGCAGTTCGTTTCAATTGGTTCGGAAGAAAATCAGGGAGCAGCCACTGATCGCGATCTGTTGCGTGAATCGCTAAATCCTGCGCCCGATGAAAGTACACAGCCGCTATGGGTGGTGTTGATTGGACACGGTACTTACGCGAGGGATGTTGCGAAGTTCAATCTTCGTGGGCCGGACGTTTCAGGAGCGGATTTGGCAGAGTGGTTGACCGGTGTTGCCCGACCGGTTGTGATTGTCAACTGTGCTTCTGCCAGTGGCCCATTTGTGAATCGTCTCTCTGGCCCAAATCGGATTGTTGTGACTGCCACTCGCAGTGGCATCGAACAGAACTATGCTCGGTTCGGGAATTATCTTTCCGAGGCGATTGGTTCTCCTGAATCAGATTTGGATCATGACGGTGAGGTTTCGATTCAGGAGGCCTTTTTGCGTGCAAGTGCCGGGGTGCGGATGTTTTATCAAGCCGAGGATCGGATTGAGACGGAGCATTCTTTGATCGATGACAATGGGGACGGAAAGGGTACGCCCGCGACCATGTTTCGAGGAGTTCGTCCAAATGCGAGGGCAAAAGACGGGCTCGCGCTCGATGGTACCACTGCACTGCGTATCACGGTGGCACCTTCGGGGGGGCGTTTACCGTTCACCTTGAAAGAGCTTCAAGAACGGGCAGAAATCGAAAGCGAGATTGATCTGTTGCGAGCGAAGATCGGAAAGCTTGATCGACAGGCTCTTGATGTTGCGCTGCTACCGCTGATGCTCCGACTGTCACGGATCTACCAAGAGGCACAGGTTCGTGCAACAGACGACGAGAAGTGATGCCTTACACTTCGGGGAAGCTCGGAACTGGTGCACTGCTGCGTCTTTATTCTCTGTCTGTAGGCAGATGGGTTGTTTGCCACGAGAATCGGCGAGTGCCTAGATTTGAAAATTTAAGTCATGGTCGAGCACTTCTGAATCACCGGCTCCACCACGGACGCGCAGTTGTGGTTTCTCTAGCACAACCGTGGTGTTAGGAGAGACGGTTTTCGTAACCCAGACACTTGATCCGATGACGGAGTCATGTCCGATTGTTGTGCGTCCACCAAGGATGGTGGCGTTCGCGTAGACGACCACATGGTCCTCGATTGTGGGGTGCCGTTTGCTGCCTCGGATCAATTGGCCATCCGAATCAGTGGGGAAACTGAGGGCTCCCAAGGTCACGCCTTGATAAAGTTTGACATGCTGTCCGATTTGGCACGTTTCGCCGATCACAACGCCAGTGCCATGGTCAATGAAGAAATAGTCCGCAATCGTAGCACCTGGATGAATGTCGATTCCGGTTTGCTTATGCGCCCACTCTGTCATCATTCGCGGTATGAATGGGACGTCCAATTTCAATAACTCGTGGGCGATGCGGTAGACAGTGACCGCTTCAAATCCGGGATAACAAAATACAACCTCGTCGGTAGTGTGGCAGGCAGGGTCGCCCTCGTAAGCAGCTTGGACATCGGTAGCCAGAGTCGTTCGCAAATGAGGAATTCGCTTGAGTAACTCAATCGCCATGGCCTGACCCTTGGCTTCGAAATCAATATCACTTTCGCAGTCACTATGGCTTTGTTGCACTCGGTCATCATGACGAAGAGCGCGGGCGATTTCAGTCGTCAGTTGGTCGTGTAGTTGATCTACTAGGCTTCCAACGTGATAACGGATGTTCCCAAGGTGCAGCCCCACTTTTCGGCGATAGCCCGGGTACAGGATGTCCTTGAGGTTAAGCAGGATTTCAGCGACACCTTTGAAGCTCGGCAAAGGGCAGTGACCGAGATGGTTGATCGAGTCTTCGGGGGTGTAGGTCGCAACAATCTGCTCGGTCAATTCCGGCAGTTGTTCTTTCAGGCGAAAGTCTGAGGCCACGGTGCTGCTCGACGTTCAGGGTAAGGTTCTTAGTTCAATGACTGAATGGCGGCAAAAAAGGTTCGCCTGGCCAATGCTGCTAGCTTTTTGTACTTAATGCAACAATGACCAACGAGGTATTCCCCGCTGGCCATTGGTCGCTGATTGGATGCGTACAGGCAAAAGTTACAGACGGCTCATGCTAAAATCCGCTTCTTGCCCTGTCTCTTATACACATCTGACGCTGCCGACGACTCCTTACGTGTAG
>CAJXTM010000405.1 GCA_913061385.1 uncultured Rhodopirellula sp.
GTCAAAGACCTGCTTGCAAACCAGCAGATTGCCAAGACCGCTCGGAACATGTCGGCCTTCATGGACAAAGCCCGCAGTCGGGCAATTGCAGAAGGAAAGTTCGTTGGTGTCCGACTGGAAAGATTGAATACGCTTGACCCAGTAAGTCGCGCCCAATCAATTCGAATTCGCGAATTGACCAGCGTGCCGCCCTATACAGGCGATGCTTCCAATGCGTTCGCATACCTCACAACCAACACGGGATACACCAACGCAAACCTGTCTTACTTGACGATTGCTGAGTTCAATCCGTTTGACAATGCCTTGCTGGCTCTGAGCGCCAGCATGGTAGCCCAAAACACACCTCTGCAAATCAACGACCCAACACAACCGGGCTATGTACTGACACCAAAGTCCGAGCCGAACGATGATCCCAGTGCACCGATTCGGAGTGGTGATTACATCGAACTACCAGGTGGCCGTCTGGTCCCGTTTAAAATTCAGTACCGGGCATTGAATGCAGGTGCAGGCATCCCAGTAAAGCTGTATTTTGACCTCAGTGAAATGAGAACAGCTGGCACGAAATCGTTTCCCTCGGGCAATCCGATCTTTCCTTCAGGTGGTCGCCGGATCAAATACAAGATCCATCGACGTCCTGTGGTTTCAACCTCGGCACCGTACTCTCTACCCCGGGGAGTCGCCGTTGATCTGAATTATTCTGGTACGGGGATGAGTGGTAACGAGTTCGCTCCTTCGCCGCTAAACACAGACATTCAGGCTGGCGCCAACGCGAAGCCCATCGACATCATATTTGGCCCGGATGGTGGCGTCGTATCAATCACCAACGCATTCAGTGACGTACCTTCGTTTCCCCAGGGACAAATCTTCATCTGCCTAGGTGACTCGGACGGAATCCGGCCCGACAACCTGTTCACTCCCGATAAGAAGGCACCTGCCAATCTAGTGAGCTTGGAATCCACGTGGGTCGTGATCAACCCGGGAACCGGCCGTGTCGTTTCTTCGCCCTTCTCCTCAGTCTCTTCGCTGCCGGCAGTGGCTGTCATCGACCCCTATGACGCCTCTCTCGATCCTGCGATCGCTGAGGCACGTCTGCTGGCCAATTTCGCTGACACGGTGGACATCGAATGAAGTATTCATACGTAAAACAATCGGTCCGCAAGTCCATCCGCAATGCGGTCACGCTGGTGGAGGTCCTTTTTTCAATCGGTGTGGTGTTGATCGGATTACTTGGCTTGCTGTCGATTCTGCCTCTAGCGGGCAAACGGGCACAAGATTCGATCAGCCTCAGCGTCGCTCCGGTGATCGCCAACAACGTGCAATCACAATTGCTGGCCAACAAGTTTCTGGCACAAGATAGGCTGGGAGCGATCACGTTTGGGGCGATCGATCCAGCGGATGTTGGTGAATCCAATCCTGACCTGCAGGGAGGCCCAGAATTCCCGGCAACATTCCCTCTGGGATATTACGAGCAAGTGCTTTCGGGGATCGATCCACCCGCAGGGATCACGCCTTCGTTCTGCATTGATCCGATGTGTGCCTCACTGATGTCACTTCCTTACGGAGCCGGCACCAACAACAGCTACTACGTCGGTTGTTTCCCCTATTACAAACAGACACACGACCCGATGAAAGATCCTTCATCGAGCGGTTCCAGCACCTGGCAGACACGACAGCCACGCATGTTTCGTGTCGGAGTCAAGGAAGATTCGTCATCGACCTTCAGTCGTTTCATCAACGTAACCGAAGCTCTACGGCTTACGGAGAACCAGGATGACCTGATCATCACTCGTGGATCTGACAAGTCGCTGCCAGCAACTTTCAAGAGTGGCCAGGTAGCTCCGGTCACTGGGGGATTGGAATACGGCAAAAGAATCCCCAGCGGTGAATACACTTGGATCGCGACCGTCAACCCATTACCAGGAGGCGTTTACGCGTCAGTCTCGGTAGCCGTGATTCGCCGCCGTTTACGATCCTTCAATGCCTCTAGCAACACAACCCCACCGCCGACCGCGGAAGGTAACGCCTTGGCTGAACGCCTGGCCTACGTTACCTATGCCAGTGGATTCAAAGGTGGTGCCGGTGGCATCGTCCATCTGACATCCAATGCCAATACGATTCCCAAAATCTTGCCCGGCAGTTGGATCATGCTTTCCCGATTTTCACAAATCGCAAGTGACAAGCTGATTGATTACCACCGCTGGTATCGAGTGGTCAGCGTTGACAGTAAGGAAGAACGATACGCAGCCGGCACGGTGTATGACACCGCAACCGGCAGCACATTTACCAACAACGTCTGGCTTCAAAAACTCACCCTTGATGGTCCCGACTGGTCCTTCAGCTATCCGGGTGGTTACGCCACGACTCCTGAAGTGAACGCTTATAGCACCAATGTGCCGTCCGCTACGTACAACAATTGGTCGCCCTACATCATTGCTGATGCCCCCGGCAACCCAGCAACCGTACCGTTTTCAAGCAACACCTACGCCACGATGGTCGAGGGTGTTGTCTCAGTCACTGAACGCATTGTCAAACTGAGTGACCTGTAACATTGAACTGACTCAATCTCTCTTTTCTTCTCATCACCGCACCGAGATTACTGTCATGCACCAACACGAAAAACGAACGGCCAATCGCAGGGGCGTGATTCTGTTAGTCGTGCTCAGTTCGCTGACGTTCTTCAGCATTCTTGTTGCGGCTTACTTAGTGTTCAGCAACGAGTCCCGTGATGCATCGCTGGCGCTCTCGAAACGCAGCACTCGTGAACCGGATGTCAACTGGATCATGAACGAGGCGTTGATGACCTTGGTCCGCGGCACCGACGACCCAAGCAATCCGTTCTACGGGGAAGACCTGTTGAGTGATTTCTATGGTCATGATGGCTTGACCTTACAGGTCAAGAACATCAACCAATACGTGTTGGGACCTCAATTACTGGGTGTCTCTGACCTCAACAACTGGCCTCTGGATGAGTTGACTGATACCGCAGACAAATTCACTGGCTTCGTGCGTTTTCCAGCCAGCGCTGATGGCACTACCCGGCCGGGCTTGCCAGCTCGTAATGACGTGTACGCAGGTCGGCTGGTCACATTTACACAAGGGCCTCTTGCCAACCGAACTTATCGCGTCATGAGATCAGTCTACAATCCTCAAACCAATACCGTGCCGGCCTGGGATGACCTGTACATCGACTTGGACGATATTGGCATGACCAGCGGAGCGACTTTACGCAACCTGTTGAGTTACTTCTACGAGGACCCAACAGATATCACAAAAGATGGTTTCACGTTCGTCGTTAATGGCGCACCCCGCAATTCAGCCGGCGTTGGTTTTGATGGAAACAACGTAAACGATACGATCGCGGACGTTGCGGAACTTGGACAGAACATCCCCGGCACTTCGATTCAGGATGCTGGATTCACAGGGCTTCCAATTTCGTTGCAACCGAACCACTTGGGTCGTGAGGTGGACAAAAGCAAAACGCCGGGTGACTTTGACGAGGACTATGATGCTGCGGACCACAACAACTGGTGGCTCAGCCTGCGACGCGATGATGGGACTGTTATCCCATCGTTTCATCGCCCCGCCGTTCTGAACTATCTGGTCAATGAATCACCAGACTGGTCCAGCGAAAGCAGCCAAGCATTCAATCAACTATTGGCTAGCTTGCAACGGGGTACGTTCAGGCCGCTGCCAATCGCCAAAGATCAATTGGGGAATGGTTCGCCAGCTCTCAATGAGCGTTTTACCGGTGGCAGCCCCGAATACGCCTTACGCACCGCCCTACCGATGGGCACCAACCCAGCTCGCTTGAATCAGTTACTGCAAGCTCTCATCAATGGTGAGTGGGATGTTGACAATGACGGTGATGGAACCGCTGACAGCATCTGGGTCGACGTTGGGCTGCCCACCTTCACAACGCGAGATGGCAAGCTGATGCGACCGCTGATCGCGCCGATGATCGAAGACCTCGGCGGCCGATTGAACCTCAATGCCCACAGCAATATTCAACTCAACCAACTGATCGGGACTGCGGGACTACAATCCAACCAGCAAGCAAAGTGGGCCGCGGCAGCCGGATCGGCTCAAACGCCAGCGATCAATCTTTTCCGCGGTCTCGGATGGGGTCCCGCTGAAATCACCATTCCACAATTGGCGAACGTCAGCGCCGCGCACGCCACCAAGTTGCAAGACACGATCAACGCCCGCTATGAATACGGGCACGAAAAGCGTGGCAGCCTCTTTCAAGTCGGAAGAAACGGCCGAGACGCGGTCGACGCACTACTGTCAGGTTTCCGCCCTGCCTTTCACACTGCAACCGGTGGATTGGGCTACGGCACCGATCCATTTGGGAAAAAGGGAACTGCCATCGGACGTAGTGGGCACTTATTGGTTGCCGGCCAACCCACTGCGGTGCCCTTGGACGAATCGGTCAACACCCCTTACGAACAAGACCCGACCGGAAACCTGAGTGGAGACACCAACTACAAAGTCTCTGATTTGGAAGCACTGCTGCGGTCCAACGACTTCGATTCAGAATTATTGCCAGCAGAACTTCAGGAGCGATTGCAGTCGTTGATTGGTGGCAACGCTGACCCAAATCATCCAAACCAGTTGTTGTACGAGCATGCATTCACTGCCAAGAGTGCCTCCAGCGACCACCCAACGTTCTCCCTGGAAAATCTCATTGAGAAGCTTAACGGTGCCACGAATTATTCAAACGCCCAAATGGCTGAACTTGTCGCACCCGAACTCCGCCTGGGACGGAAACTTGATGTGAATCGAGCTATCGGCAACTTGGTCGATGACAACAACAACCTTGTCATTGACGAACCGATGGAGGTCGCCGCTTTGACCAGAGCTCAAGTTGACGGTTTGGACAATGACCGGGACGGAGACATTGACGCTCAGGACACCAATGGAGACGTGCTGTCTCTTATACACATCTGACGCTGCCG
>CAJXTM010000406.1 GCA_913061385.1 uncultured Rhodopirellula sp.
CAAGTCCACTGTCCGCAGCCTTGCCGTCATTCCCTTAACGCTCGTGCTCGCGTTCCCGTCGGCAGCCGTCAGCGAGGAACGAAGCCCCACGGCAATTGCGGATGCAGTTCAGAACAAAAACTTTTCGTTAGCGGCACAATTGATTCATGAAGGCGTGGAAGTCAACGCGACGCAAGCCGACGGAATGTCCGCGCTTCACTGGGCATCGCTCCACGACGATTCAGCAACCGTTGTTAACCTCATCTCAGCCGGGGCCAAAGTGTCCAAGGCGACTCGTTTTGGAATCACTCCGTTAACAATTGCCTGCCAAAATGGCTCCCAACCAATCGTAGAGCTACTCCTGAGCCAGGGGGCAGACCCCAACACCAAGCGTGATGGCGATGAATCGGCATTAGCAACTGCCTCGCGTACAGGGAAGGTTGGAGCAGTCAAGGCGTTGATTCAATCTGGTGCCGACATCGACAGCAAGGATCATCGTGGTCAGACGCCGCTAATGTGGGCTGCTGCAGAGGGAAACACTGACGTTGTGAATGCTCTTCTTCAGCATAACGCGAATCAAGCCGAAATGCTCGACTCGGGGTTCACTGCTTTGACATTTGCAATCCGCCAAGGACATATCAATGTTGTGAAAGCACTCTTAACAGAAGACGTGGACATTAACGCAACCATGTCGAGGAAAGGTGCTGCGAAGGGCAAAGGGAACTCACGCATGTCGCCCTTGATGCTCGCCGTAGAAAATGGTCACTTCGAACTTGCGCTGATGCTACTGCAGGCCGGTGCCGACCCGAATGATGATCGTACGGGATTTGCTCCACTTCACGCACTGTCATGGGTACGCAAACCTGAAATCGGCGACAACCAACGTGGCAACCCGCCCCCACGTGGATCTGGCAATTTATCGAGTCTGAACTTCGCCGCCGCCCTAGTCGCACACGGTGCAGACATCAATTTACCCAAACGAAACAATGGCGGCGGACGCCTACGGATCTCAGTCAAAGGCGCAACCCCTTTCCTATGTGCAGCCTCGACGGCGGACCTCCCCTACATGCAGGCACTGCTGGCACTTGGGGCTGACCCCACCGCAATGACAGCAAAAAAACAAAATGCTTTGATGATGGCCGCAGGCATTGATGAAGGCCCCAATGCTGATGGTCCCGCCACGGCCGATGAACATTATGCAGCGGTCACCTACATCCTCGACCTGAACATCAACGACATTGATGCCGTCGATCACATTGGCCAAAATGTGATGCACGCCGCTGCCTACAAGTCGCTTCCTGAAGTGGTTCGCCTTTTCGACAAGAGGGGCGCGAACATTGAGCTATGGAATCAAGAGAACAAGCAGGGCAGAACGCCTCTTGCGATCGCACGCGGATTTCGACCGGGAAACTTTAAACCCGACCAAGATACCGAGCAGGCAATCGTACAAATCATGCGTGAACACGCTGTAGAAATTCCCTTGCCTATCCGAAACATTGATCAGGGCTGGAAAGACAAATAACGCTGTTCAAAATTAAATCCGACAACGTGATTGATCTGTGGCTAAACACAGGTGCGATCCAACCCCCCGTCCCTGTCACCAGCGAGCCACGACTCAACGCAGTTAATACTTTGAGTCGTGCACGACCAATGCGACCACCCCCTAACTGAATCAGATTCTCTCCGAGACCAGTTTGACGGTTGTGCAACACAGTCGCTGCGAGCACCAAATCGCTAGCACGACTTAATCCATTGGAAACAAGGCACCATTTTCCATTTGGTCCATCAGATGATCGAAGTCCTGCTTCAATCGTTCACTTGAAACGTCTCCCTGCTCGGGGTCTCTCCAATCAGCTACGTTCGCAATGTGTACAAATGACCCCGGAGCGATACCGGGACCAAACTCTTCAATGTATCTCTCCAACCGGGCTTCCACGATCTGCTGCTCGCTACGAGCAGACCGGTTCCATATCCGCGAATGATATTCAAGCAGTCCCTCGAACAACTGGGGTTCCCCGCCAAAGGAAATCAAATACCAGTGCAGAGTCTTCCATTCACGAGCCTGAGGTAAAGCCGCACCAGGCCCCGTCTGTGCAGCAGGATGATTGCGCACAAGGTCAACGCGTTCACCACCTATTGTTCTTCCATTGAATAAATAGGTTGTGTTTGTGCGTGCTGGAATACAGAACATTTGAAAATTCTGTTTCAACATGGTCACCTCCCCAAAGCGGTAAAGCGAGTCAGGGCTACGTTCCAGCCATGTGTTGCCGGGAGCGCCGAACAATCCAGCAACATTCCAGATCACGACGTAGATAAACAGCGTTAGAGGAAGCAACACGCTCAGCGATGCACTCGCAACACGATGCACAAGTCCTGGAGTCCGCAAACTGTTCGCAACCCCGGCCCCCTTTTCCGAATCAACGATCTGAGCCCATGCAAAACGATTCCAAAACATAGAGGGAAGAAAGGGAAGCCATGCAACCATCGAAACGTAGGTAAATTTCCCAACATCCATCGTTAGGCCAATTCCGATGTGAAAAACGATAAAAAAGCCGACCAAACAGATTCGCAACTTGGCGGTCTTGTATGGAAAGAACACCCCAAACGGAACCAGCAGTTCGACAACCAACGTTGCGTACGTAAGGATCGCAACAAACAAGGGAGATTGAATTAACCAACCACTCAAAGGTCGAGCGTAACAATCTAATCGAAAGATATACTCCATCGCTGTTCCGTTTAGCCATGGCTCATTCAACTTCGAAAGACCCGCAGTCCAATACATCACACAAATCTGTAGCAACAAGCACCCAGTACCGACTGAGCAGACAACACTCGAAACACCTGGGAAAACACCAGGCCTCCGAGCCCGCCTATTAATAAGCCACCGATCAACCGACCAAGCTCTGCCAAGTGGAATGAACAAAGACCAAAACAACATCATCCTCAGCAGCGTATCGCCCCCAATGATGTAGGTGGGGTTTCTTACATGGATTGAGGCAAGCAGAATCCAACAACAGAAGGTTGCAGCCCGCGTAAAGCATCCCAAACAGAGCAGCAACGCCGAGCCCCCTAAAGCTATAAAGATTCCCTGTTGAAATCCTACAGCATCAGACAAGTAGTTGAGAGAATAGCCATCGGGCGAGAGTTCCTTGGCCAACGAAGAACTTAAGAAACCGGAACCGGAATAAAACGACTCCGCCGCACCATATCGCACATAGGCATCAACCAATACCAACATCGCTGCGGCAACACGGAACACAGCAAGTGAGCGTATGTCACATCCAAAAAATAGCTTTCTGCGATTCTGCATTTCCAGCTCAGATAGCATCATGTTGTAATTACACGGTCAACGAAAATCAGACTACACCAAACCGGCATATCCAGACAACCAGAATCCAAAGTTGTCGCCCCCGTTCTAACACCAAGAAATGAGAGCAACGATCGGATATCGAATGACATCCCTGCCTCAACAAACAAAATCGAATGCTGAAGCTTTTTGAACCCTAGCATCGCGTCTGAAACGCCCCCCAAAAATGGGATCAAAACCAAGACTAACGGGCAACTGAAAAAGCTTGGGGCAGTGCATTGCGGCTGCTCATTCTCACCACGCGACAAGCGCTAGCCCACGTGACTGCCTACCCCCCCCTATTTGGAGTGGTGCCACATTGCCTGTCTCAATGAATTCCGACGCCTGCCACCAAGATCGTAAAACTCAAACAGCTACACAAATTCCCGGCAAGTCGAACCTAACCCGATGGCGAACTTTCTCTTCAAAGCCGACAAAGTTTGCCAATTTGGAACACGTGAACCACATCAGCGTCGAAATTTCCACCGAGGCTTGCCAAACTCTGATACTAAATTGGAAAAACCCGTTTTCATCGGTTAATCTAGAGTAGAACGATTCGATCCACACCAGAGCGATCACACCATGCGAACCATCAGAACACTTGTTGCACTCTTCTGTTTCTCGGGATGGATCCATACAGCCTCTGCCGACTTCGACGTTACCGAACTGCAGAGCAGCGTTCAACAGACCATTGACGCCGTACAACCAGCTGTAGTCGCGATTCGCGGTTCCAGAAGCGCGTTCAGTGGAGTAATCGTGAGCTCGGATGGGCATATTCTCTCTGCAGGCCATGCAGTGAAACCGGGTAGCAGGTATCAGGTGATCCTTCCCGACGGACGACGACTGCGAGCGAGGGGGAAGGGGTCGAACCCCAAAGCAGATTGCGCTCTTGTGCAGATCACGGAAAAGATTGACGACCTGCCATTTGTACAGATCGGAGAATCAGCAAATCTTGTAGCCAACCAGCCTTGCATCGGGATCAGCTTCCCTGGCGGCCAAGGCACCCGCGAGCAACCAGCGGTACGATTCGGACGAATCGTTCGCGGGGCGCGGCGCGGGGGCATGTTACAGTCCACCGCACTGATGGAACCGGGTGACTCAGGTGGCGCGCTCTTCGATTTGGACGGACGTGTAATCGGGATCCATTCCAGAATCGGTACCTCGATGAGTCAAAACTTTGAAGTTCCCATTAATGTCTACAAGAACTTCTGGACGGAATTGAATAACGAGCGTTCATTCACGAGCAACTCGAGAATGGTTCTCGGAATCATTGGTAGAGAACGCGAGGACGGTAGCGGCATTACCGTCGAGGAAGTGGTCGACGATAGCGTTGCGTCAAAGAGCGATATACAAGTGGACGACATCATCAAAGTTGTTTATGGCAAAGAGACAGCGTCCACAGCACAACTGAGAAAAGCTCTGGCCGCAGCGAGCGACAAGCGGCTCGTAAATTTTTCCATCGTGATCCAACGCGCCGACGAGGAACTAACACTCGACGTTGATTTTTCAAATATGCTTCCGCCGCCCGATCTCGCACTCCCAAAGTACGAACCCAAAACATTCTCCATTCCTGAACCTGTCTCTTATACACATCTGGACGCTGCCGACGACTCCTTACGTGTAGATCTCG
>CAJXTM010000407.1 GCA_913061385.1 uncultured Rhodopirellula sp.
GGGCTCGGAGATGTGTATAAGAGACAGACCGTGGCATCTACGGGACTCGCATCGTTGCGCACGTGGGTGATCCAGGATCGTTCGATCTACCTCCTTACCTAGCCAATGTGATATTCGGTGACGCGTTTCAGGATACCGCCCTCCACGCCATCGAAAGGGTCGGGCGCCACAGATTCAGGTCGCTGCGCCCCTACGGCGGCACACTTTGCCTTAGGCTCTCCGATGCGCAGCACAAGGCCCTCAAAAAGGTGGTCGATAAGGGTACCTTCGCCAACGCCACCCTCAGCCGGAAGGGAGATTTCTCGCAACTTTGTCGAGTGGGGTCCCTTCCGGGAGCAGGAAGTTGGACGCATCAATATGCCGACGCCGCGAATAGCGTCGTTTCGCAAGACTCGCTGGTGAAGGCGCCGCTTGGCTTGCTCTGGTTCGGTGGGCCACCCAACGATAAAGTTCTGCCCAGGCACGGGCACGGCCCCTCGCCGCAGGTCGCTGGCGGACGACTGGTCATTGAGGGTGCAGATATGCTTCGCTCGGTGGATGTCTATACCGGGCGTGTGTTTTGGGAACGTGAGTTGCCTGGGCTGGGAGAGTACTACGACACCACGAGCCATTTTCCCGGTGCGGGAGAAATCGGTAGCAACTACGTCACATTGCCTGATTCAGTTTATGTGGTTTATCGCAAAGAGCTGCTGCAGCTCGACGCTGTGACGGGCAAAACCATCCGCCGATTCACATTCGAACAGACCAACGACCCAACGCCGGCGAGTTGGGGATTCCTGGCGGCCGAAGGCGATTTTCTCGTTGCCACTTCAAGCCCCGTCAAAATACGCGGTGCTGAGACAGCCACGACTAAACTGAAGAAAGCCAAGCAGAAAAGTTCAAATATACCCCACAACATGACTCCTGTGATCGAGTCGGGCGACGAGTGGACATACTTGGCAGGCCAAGACCCCGCAGAACACTGGACCGCGGGTGATTTCGCAACTGGCGTTGGCTGGAAAACCGGCGTCACGGGTTTTGGCTACGGCGACGACGATGACCGGACCAAATTGCCCAGAATGAAGGGCAAGTACTCGCGAGTGTATGCGCGTCGGGAGTTTGCGGGCAGCGATCTTGAAAACGCTCAAAAGGTTGTGCTGGCCGTGAACTACGACGACGCGTTTATCGCCTACCTGAACGGGACTGAGATTGTCCGCAAAGGTATCAAGGACGGACACGGTCCAGAAGCATCGGGAATCACTGGCCATGAAGCGAATGGTTTTGAATCGTTCGAGTTGAAGAATGTCGCCAAACTTTTGAAAACGGGAAAAAACTTACTAGCTATTGAAGGTCATAACGCCAAACCAGCGAGCAGCGATTTCACACTCGATCTCGTACTATTGGTTGACTTGACTACAAAGAACCGCCCGCACCCCGACCAGCAGTCAGGCGGCGGACGCATGGTCGACGTGCTGTCTGAGGCCGAATACGCGTCATCAAGCAGGCAGCTTGTTGTCATGAACCGCCACAATGGTCAAATACTTTGGCAGCGAGAAGCAGCTTACAGTTTTCGGCACAACGCCATCGTCGTGGCAGGAAATCAGATTTTCTGCATCGACAGCATGTCCGAAAAACAGCGGCAAACTTTGATCCGACGCGGCATCACATCGGACGAAAAACCGCGACTGTTGGCACTCGATGCATCAACGGGAGAAGAGCTGTGGTCGACGGATCAGGATGTGTTTGGGACTTTTTTGAATTACTCACGCGATCATGATGTCCTGTTACAAGCTGGCAGTTCCTATCGCGATCGCGCGAAGGACGAAGCTGACAAGGGAATGGTTGCCTATCGTGCGAGTGACGGCAGAGTGCTCTGGAAGGATCTTGCGAAGGAGTACGACGGTCCATGTTTGCTGGTACGTGACAAGATAATCACTAACGGTGGCGGAGGCTTTGAACTGGATTTGCTGACCGGGGCAAAGACGGGTTGGAGTTACAAGCGAATGTATGGTTGCAATACAGCCATCGGTAGCCAACACCTGTTGACGTTCCGCAGTGGCGCGGCCGGTTTTTGCGACTTAGCTGGCGACAGCGGGACCGGCAACATCGGGGGCTTCCGTTCAAGTTGCACCGCGAACTTGATCGTCGCGGACGGGGTATTGAATGCACCCGACTACACACGAACCTGCTCGTGCGCCTACCAGAACCAATCGTCCCTGGCCTTGATTCACATGCCCAAAGCAGAGCAGTGGACATTCAGTAACCTGTCTTCTCCGCCCGCGGAATTCGCCCTGAATCTTGGTGCTCCGGGTGATCGCCGCGGACCAGGCGGCATGATGTGGTTTGACGAGCCGAGCGTCGGCGGTAACTCACCCAAGCTACCGGTCAATATCGAAGGCAAATCACTGCGTTCAGTCCGCCATCACATGTCAAGAATCACTCATGACGATGAAACATTCGCTTGGGTAGCGTCTTCAACGCTTGTTGGAATCGAAAACTTGAAACAGCAGATGCCGAAAGGTAAGCAATTTACAGTCCGATTACATTTTGCCGAACTGGAAGGACTTGCGCCCGGTCAACGCATCTTCGATATTTCGATTCAGGGTAGGCGTGTGCTGGAAAACTTCGATATTGCGGACGAAGCTGGCGGACCGCTCCGTGGTATTGTGAAGCAGTTCACCGGCGTTTCGACGGATGGGACAATCGAGCTGTCGTTTGCGAGCAGAGTTGGTCAATCCTGCTTGTCAGGTGTTCAGCTCGTCGCGGAGTAGAGAACGTAGGAACTGCCAGCATCCCAAGCGTTGCAAGTCCAGCACTGCTGGTTCACGGCACAAATACCCAGCCAACGCCCATCGAGTCAAATTGCGCGAGCCGGAAATTTCATTTCAATGACAACACACGGTCAATCGTACAATGTTTTGACCGTCATGGGAGTGTTGCTTTTGCTCGTCGCCATTTGGAATTACGCCATCGTGCTATGAGTTTTCCAGAGGCTACATTAAATAAGCATCAAAATTTGTTGTGATTTGCACCGACAATTCTCGCCATGAAGCTGCCAACTTCTCAGCCGGTGTGAAGGGGCGTTCCCCGCTGTCCCACTTGGCAAGCGTTGCACGGCGGTACTCGATTCCTAAGCACTCAACGACGTTTGCTTCGTAGCTGGCTATCCAATCGATCAGCTCCAATACCAAGGCAGCACAATCATTTCTCTGTGTATTGGTGGGCGAACTGAGATCTGGAAGGTCCTCACCAGACCAAGGCTGGCGTTCCAATACCACGTCGGTGGTATATTTAGGCTCGAACTCATATCGCGGTAAGAAAACGCCACCCCGACGCAAATCCAGGTAGAAAACACCAAACCCACGCAGCACAACGCAGCGTTCGTCAGGCAGTTCCAACGAGTACACGCTCGAACATTCGTTGCGATCGTTCGGCGGCTCAATCCGATCGAAGCCGACCTCGAGAAGCCAGTTGCCTTCGGGACGCAGTACGTCTCGCCCCCAGCACCATGCTTGTTGACTGAGTAAACCTACAGCATGATCGATCGATGTGATCTCGTTGCGTCGTTGATCATTCTCCGGATTTTTCTCTGACATCTCATTCAGTTTCCGAAGTCTTTAATGATGCGATGTTTGCTAACAACCAAGCAGATGCAGCGCACAACTGTAGCCAGTCCCCTGTCGAACTAAGGCCATAAGCCACGACACTGGCGATCCAGCAGATGCTGGCAATCATTTGCGCGGACCATTCAATAGGTAGCCCCCGTCCCAACAGACGTTGCGTTTTTTCCGCATCGAATCTTTTTCTGGCAAATTCGGTCGTTGCATTTGCTTCGCCCGAGGGCGCGGGTCTCGCACGTGTGGCGGTACCTCCGTCCTCACTCACTAGCATGCCGCACACTCCTCCCCGCAGCAGGATAGATCATCGAGATACATGCCCCATTGGCGATATTTTTCTAGTTCTTCGGCTTGTAGGCCAAGCGAGTTAGCAATCGCTTTGGCGACAACGGCAAACCGTTGTCGGTACTTATAGATAAAGCAGAAAATGTGGTTATCATGACGAACCGCTGGTCCGCAAAGAAAAATCCCCGGTACGATCGTCGACTCATCGTTTGTAGTCAGCAACGGTAGGCCTCCTCCGCGTTGCTCGAACAACTCTGCTACCATTTTGCAGCTACCCTCAAATCCGCCTGCCAATAGTGGTGGTGTGGGAGACCGAAAACGCTGCCCATCTGCTGTTTTCACCTCGAATCCGTCATCGACACGCGTTACGGATTCAATCGCCGTGTGCGGGAACAGCTCCACTTGGTCCTCGAACCAATCCTCTCACATGCGTTCGAGCGAGTATGTCGACAGCGCGACGCTAGGATCAGAGCTGTCGTCTTTCCATGGGCAGCCTCGATCGAATAGCCGCACGCGTTTATCGAACGCCGCTAAATGAAACGCAGCGTCGACGCCACTTTCATACCCACCGATAATGAGGAAGTCGTCACCCTCCAGATGTTCATAGCTCGCAATCGTCGCTGTGTGCCGACAGAGCTCACTTCCAGAAAACCCGTTCACTCTTGGATATTGAAACTCACCAGCCGCCCATATCACGTGCGCTGCTCGCAACGTCTCTTCCGCCGTGACGATGCGAAAGTCTGAGCCAACTCGTGATACCCGAAGCACATCGGTGTTCTGACGTATCGGCAACTTGAAGAATTCTGCGACTGCCCTAAGGTGCAACGCGTATTCCTCGCCAGTCGGATGTTCCACTTCTAGGCTGTACGCGGGCGAAACACCAATTGCGACAGAGTTCAAATCCAACATCCCACTGGAGTTGGTTGGAAAAGAGGGCGTGATGAATCGGGTTTCGGCTGGCCATGAAGCAAATGATGCTCCAATGCTTTCACGCTCGATAAGTAAAAAGTTCTCAACCCCAGCACTGTCTCTTATACACATCTCCGAGCCCACGAGACCGAGGCTGATCTCGT
>CAJXTM010000408.1 GCA_913061385.1 uncultured Rhodopirellula sp.
GTCGGCAGCGTCAGATGTGTATAAGAGACAGACCTGCAAATCATAATGATGCATTGCCTTGGCCTCGCCAGTCGTGGCACCCGTACTGTAGCCTACAAAATTGGCAGACGCTCCGAAAAGCAAACCTCGGGAAGTTGCTTGCAGAGTCAAAGGATGCGCATGCAATGGTGCCGAAAAAGCATTGCCAAAAGCGGGGAACTGCACTGAGCTCCACCAATCGGTAGACGGCACCGGTTGATCAAAACTAGCGTCAACCAGCGGCGCCAATGGCATACCACTGGAATTGGCGGGAACACGAGCTCCGCTTAATGGACTGGCTGCAATCTGCCCTGTTTCAATCAGTCGAATCAAACGACTATCGTGCTCATTTCCAGAACCATCAGCTGACATAGAATCAGACTGCCCAAAATCAGACGCCAGCAACATCCGTGATTCCAGTGATTGCACAAGAATCGAACGACGCCTTCTCTTTCTCTCATCTCGCCGTTTCTCGCTACGTTGGTCAATATTCATTGGTTCTCCCTAACATTACGCTGTTGAAACTATTTTCACGCCGGACAGAAAATCCACACCAAACAAGCTGCACCCTCAGCTGAGCGAAGGAAGAATGACGAATGGAAAAATGCCGATTGTTTTGAATATTGCAATCGACGACGAAACCCAACACAGCGCAGTGGCATATCGACCACTGCAAGGCACTTCCAAAACATCTGCGACCCAAACGCATTGCAGGCTTGAGCCAAAAACGTTGCAGGCTTGAGCCCAAAACGCTGCAACCGAGGACCAAACGCATTGCAGGCCACGACCAAAGACATCGCAGACTCGAACTGGCATTGCAGGCGACGACAAAAGCCTTTCTCCGGCCTCCACACAAACCGTGCGGAAACAGACAACAAATCTGCGAATACTCGACGAATGACAGACAAGAAATCAACTGATCACGGCGAGCGCAGTACGTTGCACTGCGCTCACCACGACAACAAAGCCGACAAAATTCATGTCACACAGAATGAAACCCAAGTGAGCTCGACAAACTGCGATCCGAACATGATCAAGTCGTCTTCAACTCAAAGTTCGTTGGCTCAAGAGGACCGCCGGCATTGACCTGATAGCCAATATTCACGCTTCCTCCCGGTGCAACCGAACCATTCCAAGACAAGGGACGAAGACGGTAACGAGTACCTTCGCGACTCACAATTTCGGCACCCCAGATGCTCGCTATCTCGTGAGGTGAATCGAACTCGAGTTCCCAGTCAGTCCACGACTGCTCGCCATTGTTGGTGATGACAATCGATGCAACGTAACCCGCTCCCCACTCACTGGAGACACTCCAATCAACATCACCGGAGGATGATTCCGAATCATTGTTCTGAATCGTGCCGATCACCGTGCCACCTACCAAATTGGCATTTACAACCTGACTCAATGCAAGTTCGAAGGTTTCATCAGCTTCAACAGTGATATCACCTTTGACCAGAACCTCAATTGTTTTCTCCATCTCACCGGGCAGGAAGGTCACTGTTCCCTGCGTGGGCACAAAATCCTCATCGGCATTTGCTGTCACCCCGACGGTTGAGTAGTCAACTGAAGTTTCCTGTCCGACAGGAACCACCTTGGAAAGCTTGACAGTGAAAGCAAGCACTTCGCTACCCGAGTCTGGCTCAATCATGGCAACATCACTCACTGACATTTCGATGGGATCATCATTTCCTCCTCCGCTTTCCCGATTGATCACAATGTTACGTGGACTCGTCACCACATTGCCCGGATCACCGCTGAACCCGAGCGTCACACTTGCCCCTGGCTCAACTCTGGCGTTCCAAGACTCATTGTTGACCACATAGTGTTCACCCGAATGACTCACCAACGTTGAGCTCCAAAACTGCGTCAGGTTGTGTTCCCAATCGAACTCGACCTCCCAGCCGTCCCATGCTTGGTCAGTCAGATTTGTCAGTTTCAGTTCCCCGGTAAACCCAGACCCCCAATCACTGACGGTTCGATACTCTGCGGAACTATTCGATGACGTAGAGTCATCATTCTGGATCGTCACCGTCGCAACACCATTTGCGATTTCAGCACCCTGCGGTGCCGAGAGTTCAACTGTTAACGTTTCATTCGTCTCAACATCGAGATCGCCACTGACACTGAGGGAAAGCACAGCAGACAAGCTGCCTGCCGGAATGGTCACCGTTCCCATTTTGCTCTCGTAGTCAGAACCAGCCAGTGCTGAGCCATCCTGAGTCGTGTAATTCACCGTAACCTCTTCACTGGCTACTTTGGAAAGTGAGACAACAATATTCGCAACAGACACCCCAGAGTCACCCTCATCGAGACTGACATCGGAGATAGAAAGTGTTGGTGCTGATTGCCCCACATCGGCTGGAACTCCATTGACATACACATTGGATGGGATGGTCGTGACGTTGCCCGGGCTTCCGCCCAAACCAACAACCACACTCTGCCCGGGTTCAACTGCCCCATTCCAAAACTCATTGTCGATCACGAAACTGCCAGCGGCATTCTCAATCAGAAGAGCATTCCAAACCTGGCTGATTTCATGAGTCCAATCAAACTCCAGTCGCCACCCTGACCATGCTTCATCTCCACGGTTGGTCAATGTGATCTCACCATTGAACCCACTCCCCCAATCGTCCATTGTCCGATAGGAGAACTCGGCAGGAACCACCGTCTGATCGTTGTCCACGATCAAACCCTCGGCGATCGAATCAGCGAGGGTCGCATTGACCGCATTACTCAAATTGACTTGGAACGACTCTTTACCTTCCTCAAGAAGGTCGCCATTCACAACAACCGTGATGGACTGTTGTGTTTGCCCCGCCGGGATAGTCAACGATCCGGCGGTATTTACATAATCATTTGGTGCAACCGCCGATCCTGATGCTGTCGTGTAGTCAAACGTAACATCCTCAGATGCTGCCTCTGACAGAACCACGGTGAAGGACATCGAAGTAGTTCCAGTGTCTCCTTCGGTCACACTGGCATCATTGACACTCAGCATCGGCAACGAAGGCTCGTTGTTATCATCATCCAAAATCATGACCATCGCATTTGCATCGCTCAACGATCCATAGTTCGCGTTAGTCAAATTAACAAAGAACATTTCGTCAGGCTCAACAACTGCATCAGGATTCACATTGACATTGAAGCTTTTGGTGACTTCACCAGGAAGAAACTCGAGTGTCCCACTGGTCGCCAAATAGTCGCTTCCGGCAATCGCGGTTCCATCAGCGGTGGAGTATTCCACGGTGACAGTTTCCATGGCGGCAACTGACAAACTGACGGTCACGACCGCGACGGTCGATGAATCACCGCTAGCATCTGCAAAATCAGACTGCACAGGTTCCAGCCCATCCACTTTGTTGTCATGAATGGTTTGCCAGTCATCTTTCAGGATACCACCGGTATCGCTAGAGTTTGGATTCCATGACCAGTAGGTCCAACTGATACCCTGCTGCCCAGCCTCAAGGTCGCTATCACCGTCGCCATCAAGATCACCTTTGAGGTACTCAACCATCGTGTCAAACCACTGTTGGTCACTGACAGTTTCAAGCTTGCTACCAAACTCACCAAGCAAGACTGGTGCAATTCCGTCCCGGAACAGATATCCCCAATTTTCATTCCAAATTTCCGTGAGGTTATTTGGGTAAGCAGGATCGCTGAAGTAGTCCTGCTGATAGACGCTGGCAGGATAATCGTGAGCAGAATAGACAAGTCGGTTTGCCACATCCAACCGTACCGGTGCGTCACCGGCATTCGATAAATTCCCGCCCCACCAGTAGTAACCAGAGGAAGCTGCTTCGACACCTTCGACAATGATCAACAAGTCAGGATTAGCGGCCAGCACAGCATTTCCCGCTCTCTCTGCAGCCAGACGCCAATCGTTGGCTGAACCATCGCCCCACGTTGCCCCCCCATGAGGCTCATTGTGCAAATCGATTCCAACGACAGATGGATTACTCGCATACCTCGTCGCCAACTCTGTGAGGTGATCAATCCAGACGGACTCTGGATACTCGGCTGAGTACCAAAGCCCCGATTCATTAGCGCTGTTTCCTGCTTCAGAGCGGTGATGGTCCAAGATCACACGCATGCCAAGGTCGTCAGCCTGAGCAACGATCCGGTCCATGATTTCTAGCCCGCTCAACCCCTGCAGATCAGGGTTCTTGCTGAAGTCGATGCCGTTGGGTGTGCTGCCGGAGTCGAACAGCTCGTCACTGAATGGCATGCGAATGGTATTGAAACCTTCAGCCTTCATCTGATCCATCATTTCGACATAACCTCTGCTCCACAGACCATGTGGAGCGAAATTGGTCGTCTCGAAACCAAACCAGTTCACACCTGCAAGACGAACTGATTGCCCTGATTCGTCAACAATCTGATTCCCTAGAGTTGAAAGCGTGCCGCTGGAAACGCTACCGGGTGTTCCCTCGGTAACCACGACATCAGCCACTGAAATCGATGGCATCATGCCGTCCATCCCACCACCATGATCATGGTTTCCGTGGTCATGGTTTCCATGATCATGGGGGTTCCCGCTGCCAGGACGTGTCTGATTTCCATCAGTCGTCTGGCCTGGAGGCGCTGCAGGAGTCAGCAGTTCTGCTCGACTCACCAATGTTAATTCTTCGACGGTGAAGCCAAAGTGCAGCTCCAACTGATCTTCAACAATTTGGTCATGGTGGAACTCAATGTTGGCCGGCACCAAGTCATTCTTTGAAATCCCAGCCAATAGCACACTCTGGTTCGTTGGTTGAACCGAAATCAGCAAGCCTTCTGATGTATCCTCCACACTCAGGCGTTCACGTGTTCCGAAGTAGAGGAAACTCAGCTTCGTCATTGCTGGATCAAAATCATCAACTCGTTCCTGAACCCCATACTCTGTCTCTTATACACATCTCCGAGCCCACGAGACCGAGGCTGATCTCG
>CAJXTM010000409.1 GCA_913061385.1 uncultured Rhodopirellula sp.
GAGACAGACTTTCAGGTCTCAACAAGGTACAAGTATGGATCCAGCGGAAAGATGCTCCCCTACCCAAGGATGACCGTTACTTTCAAACAGCACCTTGGCGTGATGCAAAAATATTGGGACCGCCTGATCAGTGGGGAGGAGACTTACCCGACGGGAAAATTGCGGACCCGACTATGGGCTTTTCCGTCGGCGGCGGGCCAAAACAATGGCCTCTCAAATTGTCGAAAGCACACTGGGCCGTCCTGCACCCCGGCTTGAAGCCAGGAACTTACACCGTTCGATGCCGGACCATTGATCAAAACCAGAACGCACAACCGATGCCGAGACCATTTCGCAAATCCGGGCACTCGGCAATTCAGGCGGTGAATATCATCGTTACCTAGCAGAGTGCACGATTGATCATAAAACAAATGGAACTACAGTTCGATCTCGTAGCCTTTTCGGAAATCCCGTGAAAGCATTGCATTCGCTTTGAGATCACCTTTAACAGTTTGAGCTTTCGCGTCCCACCTAACTTTGCGGTTGAGCCGAATTGCAATGTTACTGAGATGACAGGTATTGATAGAGGCTACGTGACTCCAGACATCGGACGCCGGTTTCTTACGACTGATGACGCAATCGCAAAAGTTGTTCACGTGCTCCACCAACGGCCCACCATACATCTCATCGAGCCAACCGCCCGGCAAAGGATTTGACGCAAGTTCCTCAATTGGTTTCCCAGCGATGGTACCACGGTTCACGAAAATTCTTCCGTTCGTGCCCTCGACAAGAATACCATTTCGCCCCTCACTGGTGATTTCCATCAACGCTTGGTTTGGAAAGTGAGCGTGAACGGTGAACCGATGCGGAGCATTGTATCGATCATCGAGAGTTGGGTTCCCATCCTCATCAAAGGGGACACGCGTTTTCACCATGATCGGTTCAATCATGGTAGGCCCCTGCCCTGGGCCGCATTGATCGATAATCCATTGTGCGATGTCAACGTGATGGGCCCCCCAATCGGTCATTTTGCCGCCACTGTACTGAAGCCACCAGCGAAATTCCTTGTGGCAATTGGAAGCATCGATGCTTCCATCACCGAGCGTACGTACCAATTGCTGCCCAGCCTTTCCAGCTTTCAAGAAACGATACGGAACATCCTCTGTTGGGCCTTTCCAGCGGTCCCAGTCCAATGTTTTGGGCGCAGAAATCACAGGCAGTGCTTTGCTGAATGGATTGTGATTGATGCCAACGGTCACTTTACGAATTTTTCCAAGCCGGCCCGAGTGAGCAATCGCGACGGCCTTGAGAAATCTCTCATCAGAACGTTGCTGTGTACCAACCTGAAGGATCTGCCCCGTTTCCTGTGCAACTTTAGAAATGATCCGCCCTTCATCAACCGTCAGTGTTAACGGTTTTTCACAATAGACATCCTTGCCTGAACGCATCGCCTCGGCTGAAATTTTCACATGCCAATGATCAACCGTGCCGCAAATGATGGCATCGATATCATTTCGGTCAATGACCGCACGGTAATCATCATAGACATCAATCATCGCCACCTTACCCTTCGCAGCCATCCGACGGGTATATCCCGCTTTGGCGTACGCGGAATGAGACGTATCAACATCACACACCGCGACAATCTCGGAATGATTCTGCGCACGACGTCCGTCACCCATTCCTTGCCCTCCCACGCCAATCACAGCCAGTCGCGGTCGCTCATTGGGAGACATCGCCTTGGTAGGGCTGGGGCTTGTGAAATAGCCAACAGCACTCGTGGCTGCCAAAGCCCTCGCAGTCGTCAAAAATTCGCGTCGAGTTTGTTCTCGCATCTGAGCTTCCATAACCAATGGTAGAGTTTAGACAGTATCAAATTGAATTTAGTAGGTCGCCAAGTTGATGCAACCTGAATGCCTCTGCACAGCAACGGTTAAACGAAGCTACATCCGATACCCAAGACTCCAACACGGGGGTCTCAAAGCCAAACGTACCAACCGGATCTAGTACTGATACGAGTATCCCCAATCTGATATTTACTTAATTGGATTCGCGTACCAAACAATATTTTCGCTCTCGTGACCGGCAACCAAGATATCCATATCATTGTCGTTATCCATATCAAGCAGGCGGACATCATAGGATGATTGCAAGCGATCCACCACGTGAGCCTGAAATTCTCCCTGACCATTGTTCTCGTACCACACGGCCGCGCCATCCAAACTGGCACTGCATGCAACCACGTCAACATCGCCATCAAGATCCATGTCCGCAATTGCCAAACTGTGGGGCGTGTCCAACTCGTTGTCAATTTCAATTCTGCGAAACTCTGGTCCCTTGAACCAAAGAATTCCTCGCCCGTGCCCACAGCTGGCTACAAAATCAATGTGCGTATCAGCATCTACGTCAACGGGAAGAATATTCGAAGCTCCGGGTTCATTTGACGACAACACTCTTTTAGTCCACTTCGCGTCCGGATCGCTTGGCTGTTCCCACCAGGCAAACCACTCACCCTTACCAATTTGTGGTCCCCCCTTTGCTGCGCAGGCAATATCAGGCCTCTGGTCCCGATTCACGTCACCAAACCCCATATAGTGGTTTCCGCCAGGAGCATCACCGTTTGCAAAAACATTTGCGTGCCAAAGCCCTGCAGTCCGCGGTGCGTGGGGTACTGCCAGCCAAGTGATCGAATTTGGAATTTTGCTGGCTCCCCGGTCTCGCCATGAGTTGGCTATCAGATCCAGGTTACCATCACGATCAACATCACCCGTGATCACACAATGAGCACCGTTAACGTCCAAACTGATAGTTCGACAAATCCAGCGATCAACAAATGGATTTGGGGGGCATTCAAGCCAAAACAGCATCCGATTTGAACCCACGTAATCCAAATCCCCATCCCCATCGACATCCATCAATGTGCTGTGAATACATCCCCGCTGCGCAATACGCCCACTTTGATCCACGGGCATCTCGGCAAGGATCTCCGTGGCACTCCAGTCGGGTCCGCGATAGAGAACCACTTTTCCATCAAACGAGCCGAGCAGATCAACATGCCCATCCTCATCCACATCGTTCGCTACGACAGTGTTCACCTGCCCGGAAGTTCCCTGCGATTGTTGCACCACATGTTTTCTCCAAGGCGGACTTTCAGCGTGAGCCAAATCCCCACCTGCAATCCACAGAGCTAGTTGAACGGCCGCCAAGCTAGCGACGCGACGTATCATCTCAATGCATCCCACAATTCCTTCTCTCCTTTGAAACATTCAACCAACTAACTTTCCGATCACGCCCAATCGCTAAATGCAGTTCCTACATTCTGCAACGGCAGAACCAACAATCGCCTGAACCGGATCATCAAAACTCGGACTAACCACCGCCCCCCGTATTCCAGCCGCAGGCCAGTATTTACTTGGGAATCTCTTTTTTTAAACTCTGTTTGATCATGAACTCTGTCAGCGATTCTGACTCAAACCAACCACGCCACATATTGTGCCCCTGCCCCGGGATCAACTCAATTTCCACAGAACCACCCAGTGCTCGATATCGCGACGCGAGCAGTCCCGAATTGTCTTCATGGGGCACAACCTTATCGGAGTCACCTTGAATGTGAAAAACCGGCACTCCCGCTTTCGCCAGTGATTCCAGCTTGTCAACAGGATTGTATTTTTCTAACGATCGCTTTAACTCCTCGGTTGTCATACCAAAGGCGGGGGCAGCCCTCGAGACGCCGGGGTAACTAGCAATGTTACACACAGGATAAATACCTGCGACACCTCCAACCCTATTGGCATGAGACACCGCCCAACTGTAGAGCATCAATCCGCCTCGACTGCGAGCCAACAGAACAGGCTGCGTCCGGAATCCTCTCTTGTCAGTCATCTCCTTGTAAAACGCTTGGTAGACACTCACACCCTTCGGACTACCGTAACTTTCCCCAACGTCAATTCCAGCCAATGCGATCCCAGCGGAATGCAAACGATCAATCATCCATTGCTCATCACGACCAGGTAGCCGCTTGCCGAGCGTCGGTGCGTACCAAACCCACGGTGTCGGACCCTTAACTCGAGTAGCCACAGGGGGCATGATCACAAACGCATCATTGTCGTCTACTTGAAACACCTCACGTTCTGCTGCCAATGTAACGTTCAGATGCGAAGCAAGACAAAGAAAAATCCCTGCTGTGACTGAGGTAACGAGACGCACGCATCCGTGCCTCAACTGAAAGCTCGATGGATAAAACATGAGGTACAACTCTCAAGAGAAAATCACAAGAAAACAGGAGCTTGGCTGATGGTAGCCGCTTGAGCCGCCGTTCAGACTCTGACGAATACGCACGACAACATCGGTTCGCAAACTCACAACGAATTTACATGCTATCATACCGGGCGAAAATCCTCGAATCTGCGCATCAAACCCACGTTCCCGCGCAGCAGGCTCTTTTTCCCGCCACCCTTTCCATGCGATCAAACCCACACTCAACACCGAGCTGTAGTCACGAGCCTCTACCAATCCCCGCTAAACCGACCAACTTGGTTCGCAGACACCAACAAGGAACGAACTGAGCATGTCTGAAAAACCGAAGCGTGTCGCTCTGATGCTCGACCTGCAGTGGCCCTACAAACGCCATGCGAGCACATTCGCTGGAACTCAGCAATTCGCCAAAGAACACGGCTGGCACTCGATCATTGACGAGTTTGCTCACGACACGTTACCGAAACGTCGCGGTAAAGCTGTACCCTATGACGGGGTGATCGCAAGGGCGAATCACGAGCTTGCAGATAGAGCGAACCGCCTTGGCATTCCTGTGGTGAATATGTGGGCAAGTTCCCCAGTGTGGAACAAACTTCCTGGCGTTTTCCCAGACTTTGACGCCAGCGGTCAAATCAAGGCCGAGCACTTTCTATCGCGTGGGCTGTCAAATTTTGCCGCGATGACAGCTCTGTCTCTTATACACATCTGACGCT